>JAIRTP010000021.1 GCA_031254805.1 Bacteroidales bacterium | reverse complement strand
TGAACAACAAAGTATTAAAACATTCCCTACCGGAACATGCCCTCCTTTTTCTAAAAAAATGTATGTTACGGTTAATGGGAAAATATTACCTTGTGAGCGCATCGGACATCAATATGCTTTGGGAGAGGTTACAGACAAGGTAATTAGGTTAGATTTTGAAAAAATAGCAAAAAAATACAACCGATATTACGAAAAGATCAAAAAGCAATGTCAATATTGTTTTGCTAAAAGAGCTTGCTCCCAATGTATTTTCAATTTAGACAATTTGGAAACAACTTGTAAATGTCATGGTTTTATGAATGAAAAGGATTTTCAAATCTATGTCGATACGCAGATGGATTTCTTGAGAAAGCATCCGGAAGATTATTATAGAATTATGGAAGAGGTTGTTGTGGAATAATATTATTAGGTACAAGATTTATTAGTTATGATAGAAAACAAAGATAAAAAACAATGGATTGCTATTGAAAATTGGATATATGCAGTCATTCGTCCCAATCAACTTTTGCTTTATAATACGCGCACAGGACAATATATGATCTCGCAGGAAAGCGAACATGTTTCTATTGTTGCAAAAATGCATGAGAAGAAAAATTTGGGCGTTATTTTGTTTGAAGAGGATTGGTTTGAGAATCAGAAAATACTGAGTTTTATAGAGGAAGCAGTAGAAAAAAACATTTTCACATTAGAAGATTATCGGGAAGATGGTTTAAAACCCATACGATTGATGCCGGTGTTGAATATTCAAAAAGATGTGGAACGAATGAAACGGAACCCCGATCGTTCGGCAGGAGAATCCTCGTTGTCATATCTTACCGAATTATCGTTATATGTTAATGACTCATGCCCATTGCATTGCAAACATTGCGGACAATTGAACAAGCAGTTTATGTGTTGCGGCAGAGATAAAGACGATTTTTCTTTGGATGCAGGCGTACTCGCAAAGATTGCCGCACAAATAAAGTATGCGCCAATTATGAAGCTAAACATCCTTGGCGGAGATATTTTTTCTTATCCGCTGTTGGATAAAATTCCGGAGATATTTAGCGACAAAAAGGAACAACTTCATTTTTGGTCGCATTATAAAAATTTTCAGGCCCCCAATTTTGACGCCGTTTGGGAAATAGTCGTCGATCTTCCTGTTGATGAGCAGGTTTTGTCATATTGCGTTTCCGAAAGTATTAAACAAAAAACTCAATACAACTATCATTTCATCATTCAAAATGAAGAAGAAGTAAATCTGGTTGAGAAAATAATTAATAAACTTGATATTCAGACCTTTGAGATGCATCCATGTTATAGCGGCGAAAATATCGATTTTTTTGAATCTTGCATTTTCCTCAATAAAGAAGACATCTTCGGCGATACCATCAGTCAACGCAGGATTTTTTGCAATCAAGCGTTAAATAGTAATTTTTTCGGTAGTTTGACGGTTTTTTCGAACGGCGATGTCGCAGCTCAAGTCAACGTTCCTGTTTTAGGTAATATTTCAACTGATTCTTTGCTAGAATTGATTACTCGAGAATTGGAGCAAAACACCGCATGGCGAAAAGTAAGAAACGTGCCACCCTGCAATGATTGTCTCTTTCAATATCTTTGTCCTCCCGTATCGAGTTATGAAGCGGTTTTCAAAAGAGAGAATTTATGCGCGCTTTACTAGCATTTATAAACTTTCGCACAGTTTTTTTCAAAATATCTTACATGCGATTTATTGTCCTCGTTTTATGGTTGATATTCTTCCATCTCCATGCCGGCGGACAAATAGAGATTGAAGGAACGATTACCGATAAATCAAAAACGCCTCTTTTTGGCGTCAACGTGATTCTGAGTCATAAAGATCAAAGCAATATACTCTCTTACGCCCTATCCGATGAAAAGGGCTACTACAAGTTAATATGTCAGAGCCATGCGGATTCATTGCAAATAACTTTACGTAGCCTTGATTACGAGAAAACGGTTCGTATTATTGCAGCGAAATCGCAAACTATAAATTTTGAATTGAAAGGCGATCCCATTGCATTGAAAGAAGTAAGCGTCAGAGCGCCGTCTCTGGCACAGTATGGCGATACTATTAGTTATTTGGTGTCGGATTTCTCATCCGAAAGCGATAAGGTGATTGGCGACGTATTGAAAAAATTACCAGGAATCGAGGTATCGGAAAGCGGACAAATTTCCTATCAGGGAAAGGCTATCAATAAGTTTTATGTCGAAAATATGGATCTATTGCAGGGTCGTTATGGCATAGCTACAAGAAATATCTCAGTAAAAGATGTCGCTACCGTAGAAGTATTCGAAAATCATCAGCCCATTAAAGCCCTTTCCAAAACCGAGTATTCTGATCAAGCCGCTATCAATTTGACGTTGAGGGAAGATGCAAAAGGAGTCGTAAGCCTTATGGCGCAATTGGGAATTGGAGCTTCTCCTATTTTATGGGACAACGAATTGATTTCACTCTTTTTTTCCAAAAAATGGCAAAATATCAATACTTATAAAGGCAACAACAGCGGCAATGATGTGATTCGAGAACTTACTTCATTTTATTCCGACGCTGAGCCGCTTTTATATGAAGGAAGATTTTTATCCGTTTATGCGCCGACTCCTCCTTCTATCGACAAACAACGATATCTTTTCAATAATACGCACGCCGTTTCATCCAGCGTCCTTCATGCGCCGAAAAATGATCATCAATTTACAGCCAATGTGGTATATTATAACGACATACAAAAAAAGGAAAGCTATTCTCGCTCCAATTATTATCTTTCGAGCGATAGCAGCCTGATTGTAGAGGAATCATTAAACAATAAAACCGCCGTTAATCACTTAGAATCAACCATCAAATGGGAAACTAATACAGAGCGGTTTTTCTTGAATAACGCTTTAAATATAAATGGATCATGGATCGACAATAGAGGCGTTACAGAAACTGTTGACACCATTCGGCAAAACCTGAAAACCGATGTTTATAATTTGTTCAATAAATTTGAATTGATTAAAAACTTTTCGGGACAAAAGGCCGTTCGTTTTTCTTCTTTCAATGGTTACGCTCAAACGCCGCAAGATTTATTGATAACGCCGGCGTTGTATGCCGCCGATATTGCAAATAACGGTCAACCGCTTGAAGCGCTTAGTCAACAGACAACTTTTAAAGATTTCTCGTCCAAGACCTCTCTCTCTTTTTCCATTACCAAACGCCGCTTTATTCAAAGTTACTGGGGAGGATTCGACGCTACCGTCCAATCTCTAAATTCCACATTAACGCCTTTGCAAAATAATGATTATCAAATATTTAATATTCCAGATTCTTTTTGTAACGTTTTATTATGGCAAAAATATAAAGCCTTCCTACAATGTTCGTATACTTATTCATGGCGAGGATTGCGCATCAACGCATCATTTCCCTTAAGCTATAACATTCTTTCGATTAACGATAGAATTCCTGAAAACCAAGAAACGATTCATCGAATATTATTTAATCCAAGTTTATCTGTTATTTACGAGTTTACACGAAATTGGAGCGTTAAAGCCAATTACAGCTTTTATAACCATTTGGGAACCATCCAAGACAGCTATACAGGATATATCATGCGTAATTATCGTTCATTCAATAGAAACGACGGGCAATTGGTCGATAATTCGAGCCATGCATATTTTTTACGAACAAGCTATCGTAATACATCGCAAGCTCTATTTGCGCATGTCGATTTGTTTTATGAGCAATATACTTCCAATTTATTGAGAGAACAAAGCTATAGAGGTATTTTACAGATACAAAACAGTATCAGACAACCTGTTGTTTCTCATACGCACGGTATCGGAGGCAATATCAGCAAAAACATCTATTCATGGCGTACAACTATTTCTTTATCAGGAAATTATTATAACATGTCGTCTTCTCAGATGGTTCAATCCGAATTGGTTGATTTCCACTATATCAATTACGGATTGAAGCCCAAAATAGAATCTCAAATCTTTTCATGGGCAGGATTAAGTTATACGCTTTCATGGAATGAAAACAGAAATATTATTGAAAGTTCGGATCATCCCTCCATCCGTTCCGTCTCCAATTACGTCAAGTTATACTTTTATCCTGTCGAGCGCTTTGAAATTATTGCCGGATACGAAAACTATTTCAACAATGCCGTATCAAAAGGGAAAGATAAATCTTTTGCAGATTTCGGCGTCAGTTATCGGTTCAAATGGGCAGACTTTTCGCTTACTTGGACAAATATCTTAAATACGCATCAATATAACATTGCTTCTTATATTGATTTTAACGAATTTATTCATATTTATGAAATTCGTCCTTCTCAAATATTATTCAAAGTGAAATTTAAGTTGATTTAAAAAAAGGAGGGTGCGTCAAAACTAAATTTATCTTCTTGAGAATCTGATATTTGAATTTAATCTCAGATAGGTACCCGAAAAAATAAGCCTTAAAAATAGTTTTGACGCACCCTCTTTCTATGGTTAATTTCGATATAAATAACTACTGTGTTATCTCTTGATCATTAATTTGATATAAAGCCAGATCGTTGACTTTAAAATTTAAAATATAAGCTGATTTGTCGGAGTTTTCCGACTCTATCTTTTTGATGAAAATTTCTGCAGAATTAACGAAATAATCGTTGCGGGCAGCGTCAAATATCAAAAGATAACCCATAATGATATTTCCGGCGATTTCCACTATTCTCCTTCCCAGAAAATCCCAAGCGTCGGTATTTTGCAACGCTTGCGCATAACCGCTCACTTCATCATATTGTTGCGTTAACGTCATTAAACGCTCGCGAAGACGAATTAATTCTTCGGGAATCGGCGTCTCTTCATACTCTTTTATAATATTGGAAATCAATCCGCTTCCGACGCCTTTAATGGCAGCGACAACTTGAAGTTGAGACGTTCCTTCATAAATCGAAGTAATCCGCGCGTCGCGATAAAGGCGTTCTACAGGAAAATCCTTCATATAACCCGTTCCGCCAAAAACTTGAATAGCGTCGTAAGTATTCTGATTACAATATTCGCTGGACATTAATTTTAAGATTGGCGTGAGAATATCCGCTTTCTTACTATATTTCTTTTGTTCTTCACGTTCTTCTTTTTCCAGTTTACGTTCTTCTGAAATAGCGTCCCATGCTTTGTAGATATCGACGGCGCGCGAAGTTTCATAAAGTAAGGCGCGCGTCGCTTCTGTTTTTATGCGCATGATGGTCAACATCTCATAAACGGCTGGAAATTGAATAATCGGACGCCCGAACTGTTCCCTTTCTTGGGCGTATTTTATCGCTTCGCGATAAGCAGCATCGGCAATTCCTACCGATTGAGCTCCTACGCCCAAGCGAGCGCCGTTCATCAACGACATCACATATTTAATAAGCCCCATTTTACGAGAACCGACCAATACGGCGGGAGCGTCTTCAAATACTAATTCGCATGTCGGAGAGCCTTTAATACCTAACTTATTCTCAATACGGCGGATTTTTACCGCTTTATCATTGCGGTCGTAAATAAACAGAGACAATCCGCGCGCATCTTTAGTGCCCTCCTCCGAACGCGCCAAAACCAACGCTATATGAGCGTCTCCATTTGTAATAAAACGTTTTACGCCGTTAAGTCTCCATTCGCCGTTCTCATTTAACGTAGCTTTCAATTGTACCGCTTGCAAATCGGAACCGGCGTCCGGCTCAGTCAAATCCATCGCCATTGTTTCTCCTTTACAAACGCGGGTAATGAATTTCTCTTTTTGCGCTTCATCGCCAAATTCTAAGATTGTTTCGGCGCAATCTTGTAATCCCCAAATATTAGAGAAACCCGCATCGGCGCGAGAGACCATCTCGGCAGCCATTACGTAAGGAACTATACTGAAATTCAGCCCGCCGTAACGACGCGGCATAGCCATTCCATAAACGCCTGCATCTACAAGTTTTTGATAGCTTTCTTGGGTGCCTTTAGCATATATTACTTCATTATTGATCAATTGCGGCCCCTCGTGGTCGTTGGCTTCCGCATTTGGAGCCAATACCTCGCCGCAAATTTCTCCAATAATCTCCATTACTTTTTCATAGCTGTCCATTGCATCTTCGAAATCAACGGGAGCATAGTCGTATTGATCTTTTTCAACATAATTGCGCTCTTTCAGATCAATAATATGTTTCATTAAAGGATGCGTTAAATGATGCTTTAACGCAGGATTATCAGAAAAGAAATTTTCCATGATATATTATTTATTTATTCAAAATCAACGACAAGATGTATTATATCGTATATTTCAAAATTCGATTAAGATGAAATATGCTTTGCAATTCTTCATTATTCTTGTCCTTTATTTCCAATTATTATTTACTGTTTTTTCTATAATATGTTAACATTTTGGGCAATACGTCGGCGATATCTCCAACAATCACATAATCCGCAATAACGTTTAACGGCGCATTCGGATCGGAATTGATGGAGATGATCTTGGAAGATTCATCCATTCCGGCGCGATGTTGTACCGCTCCGGAGATGCCGCAAGCAATATAAAGTTTCGGGCGAACCGTAACGCCGGTTTGTCCGATTTGACGTTCGTGCGGAGCAAATCCTGCATCTACGGCAGCGCGCGTTGCGCCAACTTCTGCGCCGATGGCCTCCGCAAAATCATACAATAATTTAAAATTTTCTTTACAGCCTACTCCATAACCTCCGGAAACAATGATCTGCGCTCCTTTTATGTTTACCTTTTGCGCCTCAATATGTCTTTCTACGACCTCTACGATAAAATCTTCGTCTTTTACATATTTAGATACATCCAACTTGGATATTTCTCCTTTATAAGTAATATCAGCAATTTCTTTTTTCATGACGCCTTCCCGTACGGTAGCCATTTGTGGACGCGTCTCGGGATTAATGATTGTCGCTATAATATTTCCTCCGAAAGCCGGACGAATTTGATATAGCAACTGCGAGTAGGTCTTCCCTGCTTTGGCGTCTTCATGCGATCCGATTTCCAAACTAGTACAATCTGCCGTCAATCCGCAACGTAAAGCGGAAGCGATGCGCGGGGCTAAATCGCGTCCTACCGAAGTGGCTCCGAAAAGCGCTATTTCAGGCTTTTGTTCCTTGAACAGTTTGATAACAATGCTCGCATGCGGCAAAGTACTGTAAGGAAATAGTTTTTTGTCGTCGGCAATATGAATATGATCCACTCCATAGGGGAATATTTCGTCTCCAATCTCTTTGATGTCGCAGCCTATGGCAATCGCCTCCAATTTCGTATTCAATTCATCGGCTAATTTGCGCCCTTTGCTAAGTAGTTCGAGGCTTACGTCGGCAACGCGTCCTTCTTCTGTTATTTCACAATATACAAATACGCTATTCATACATTTTGCTCCTTTCCTTTAACCAATTACGTGACTTGCAATCAGTTCCTGCATTAATAAATTAATATCCTCGTCGGACGACGATAATACGGACGCTTCTTTGTGAGTTAAAACGACGTTGTCAATTTTTTTCACTTTAGTCGGCGATCCGCCTAAGCCAAGCCAAGCGTCGTCGGCGTTTAAATCGGCAACCGTCCATTCTTGAATGTTCAAATAGGGCCTTGAGTCGCGCAATGCGATATAATCGTTATCTTCGTCTTGTAACTCCGAAAGCGTACGCGCATGTTTGTATTTTAAGGTTAGTTTTGCATGACGCGGACGACAGTCCGGAGCGGAGCTATGCACGGTGATCATCACTGGAAATGTAGATTTTACGATTTCAATGCCTCGTTCCAAACGACGTTTGATCGTAACATGTTCTTTTGTGATATTAACAAGTTCCTCGGCATAAGTTATTTGAGGAATATTTAATTTTTCGGCGGTTTGCGGTCCTACTTGCGCCGTGTCGCCGTCGATGGCTTGGCGACCTGCAATAACGACGTCGCATGGAAATAATTTTTTTACCGCCAATGATAATGCGTAGGAAGTGGCTAAAGTATCGGATCCGGCAAATTTTCTGTCGGTGATCAAATAACCTTTATCTGCGCCTCTGTACATGGCTTCACGAATAATTTCCGCCGCTCTGAAAGGTCCCATTGTTAAAACGATCACTTCGGCGTTTTCTATCTCATCTTTCATTTGAAGAGCCAATTCTAAAGCGTTCAGGTCTTCGGGATTAAAAATGGCAGGTAAAGCCGCCCTGTTAACCGTGCCGTCCGCTTTCATAGCGTCTTTTCCGACATTCCTCGTGTCGGGCACTTGTTTGGCAAGAACTACAATTCTAAAACTCATAAATAATTATATTTGTTTCAAATAAATTCATTTTTGACGGGTGCATAAGATCAAGCTGCTCCAACGAATTTAACATTCGGCTGTTTTTTCCGGATTTGAAATTTCAACTCCATGCGTTTCAACCAAAGAATCATTATATACAACTACATAAACAATAACCACAGCTATTGTAATGTAGACAATTTCTTTATATTTTTAGCTTTTCAATTATTCGCCTTCCTGATTCGGAGTCGCTGGGGGAGCGTCTTGTGTCGGCGGCGGCATATAATTAACCGCTTCGCTCGCTCTTTGTTGAATGTTTTCGATATCGGGATTATGGATGTCCGAACTGCTGCTACGAGGAAGAACAATCACTGATAACAGGCTAAAAGCCAGCAGAAGAAGAGCCAACGTCCAAGTCGATTTTTCGAGGAAATCGGCTGTTTTGCGCACGCCCATGTATTGGTTTTGCGCAGAAAAGTTCGACGCCAATCCGCCGCCCTTAGAATCTTGAACTAAAACGATTAATCCCAGCAAAAAGCAAACGATTAAAATCAATACCGATATTAAAATATATAGTCCCATTCTTTTAGAATATTAAATATTTGACAAATTCTTAATTTGGGTTGCAAAGTAACTGCTTTTTTTCGGATTTTCCAAAATTAATTTTTTATAAATTTCGATGGCCTCCGAATATTTCCCTTGTTGTACTAAAATCGTCGCTAACGTCTCGCTTACAGGGAGTTCATCGTCGTCGATACTTTTTTCAATCATCTCTTCGGGATTAAAAAATTCTCCCGTCGCCCGTGAAATGGTCGGCAATTTCTCCAAAAATTGATCAATCAACTTCATTTTTTCTTCAATGGAAGAGTCCTTTTTCACCTCTTCGGGGGCGTTTTCTTCGTTGGTCTTGTAAAGGTCGTAATTTGATGCAAGAATTTTCTCTTCTTGCGTTTCTTTCTCAATTTGATGCGACGGTTCAGCAGAAAATTCAACAGATTCCGTATATTTCTCAACAACTTCATGAGATAAATCTTCCGTTTTTTCTTCCGTCGTTACGACTGTGTTATTTCCCTTAGTAAAGTTGATTATTTCCTCCTCAATATCCTCTAATTGAGCTATTAATAGCTCCAAGAAATCATTATTCGGAGAAACTTCTTGAACGATGACGGGTTCTACGATGATATCCTTTTTTACTTCATCTTGAATCAGCTCAAAATCAACAATTTCAATATTTTTCTTGGGAAGCAACGGCTCTTTATTCGTTGCTAATGAAACAATATTTTTCAATTGCCGCCTATTCGTTATGATCGTAGCAATTTTCGGGAGGCTCTGTTGAAATTTCAAATTGTCGTACACCGCCCATCCGGCCGCTAAAAGTATCCACAACGTTTGACAATAAGGATATTTTGCTACAATTTGTTCCAATTGCGGCAATAAAGTCTCTTGAGGAACTTCGCAATAATTGATAATGTCCGATAGATTTTTTCGCGTCATAAAATTTACCAATTTGCTACCGATTGATTAAATATATCATCTACCAATAAAACGATCACTTCATCCATTAAGGTACTTTGTACGCTTCCTAAATCCAATCCGCTATCGTAATCTACAAACTGCGTAAAGCTCTTTTCAAAACTTAGATGCGGCTCAACAGTATTGACAAATTTTACAGAAACGGTAATGGATAACCTATTCAAAGAGGCTGTTTCGCTGGCAATTGCCGCAGGTTGAGACGGCGTATAATTAGTAATGGCTCCCTCAAAATGCAAATCTCCATTAAGTTCTACTTGTGTCAATCTCGTTTGATTGCTTAATCTGGAGCGCAAAGCGTCGGTAAAATTTTGACTTAAAGTCGGTTCGACCAGATAAGAAGTATTTTTAAAGAAAAATACCGAAAAAGTTTTTGCTTCTGCCGGAATTGATGCGCCCGAAAATGAATAGTTGACCTTGCAACCTATTTGTATCATGACAAAAAACAGGAGAGATAAAACGCCCAAATAGTATTGACTATTTCTAAATGATCTATTCATTGCCGCTACCAATCTTTTCTACTGTTTCAGTTTCTTCATCATTTCTGTAATATAAATCGAATGCAATCAGAATAGCGATAAACCCCCAAAACGGAACGGCCAATTTATCCGTATCCAAGAAATTATTGAGAATTCCATGGATGAAATAAGTAACCAAACCTAATGTAATCCACAGAGCGATCTGTTTAAATTTCTTATTTTTCTGTCGCTGATATACTTTGATTCCGTAATAAATAGCGCATATGGTAAGGGTTATAAAAGTCAACATTCCCATTAATCCGCTTTCGGCCAAGGGACCGAGATATTCGCTGTGAGCATTTCCTAAATCGCCGTGATTAGTACTTACAACGCTTTTCGATTCAGTTGTTTGGAAAGGAGCGTATTCGAATTGATATGTTCCCGGTCCCCAACCGAATACAGGCTTCTCTTTATACATCCTAATGGCTGAACTCCAACGATTTAGACGTTCTACGTTAGATGCGTCGGTAGAGATATTGGTTATAGAACGTAAATGCTGAGAGAAATCGGATGAAGAATCGTCCTGATTTTTCTCAAGCGAATAGACAATCTGATGTTGAAAAGCAAAAAATGTCCCCACTAATATAGCCGTTACTATTAAAATATAACGAAACTTTATTTTTAAAACAATAAGAAAATAAACGCCTAAAGCTACGGCAAGGCTTACCCATGCGGCGCGACAGTAAGAAAAAACCAAAGCGATTGTAATAAATCCCGTCGCCAGCAAAGAAATAAAACGTTGTTTTTTGCTATATTGCTTTGAAAAGGCCAATCCTATCAATGCAGGAAAAAAAAGAGCCAACGCCGCGCCATACGCGGTATGATCATTATAAAAAGGATACATTACCCAGTGACCAGCTTGTTGAGTAAATCCTCTGCTTGCATGACGCAGCAATGTATATATACATGCGATGATAAGAGGAACAATATAACACCACAAAAATCGCTGAACATTCTTCGGATTTTTCATTAGTTGCGTAGCGACAAAATACATCGGAATGATAAACCAAAGCCGTGCGACTAAAAATTTGAACGATACAACCGGTCGCACGCTTGTAATAGCCGTAATTAATATCCATGACAAATAGATCAAAATAATGATTGTCATGGGATGTCGCATCAACTTTCCGTCAAACTTTCTCTCGAAAATAAGCTTTCCGATGAAAACGAGCATAATTCCGATCAATAAAATTTCTCCGGGAATGGAAATTCCGAGATCGAACCGCGCATCAGATATATCAATAGAAAGAGGAATAGTAAAAACGGTCAACAAGACGGCTTTGTCAAATGCAAAAAAGAATAACAAGATCGCCAAGACCGCTATGGGAATTGCTAATCCAAATAGCGTATCTCGCGTTGCTACCAAATATACGTTAATCGCAATGAATAAGGCGGCAAGAAAATAGAGCCAAGCTATGTTCTTTTTTTCGAGCAAAGTGAGAAAAATTATTCGTTACCGGAATGAACTTTTTTATCGTTTATCGCTTCGAGTACAGCTAAAGCTGCAACAGTCAAGACAAATCCTGCAATGGTAAATAGTACCACGTATATCCACCTGACCGGAGAATATTTTCTGTCGGCAATATCGGGCGACGATACTACGGAAGCAAATGTGAATTCTCTATTGTATTCTATATATGCGCGATCATATTTTTCAATAAAATCTTGTAAAGCTAACGCTTCGCCCTCCAACCAAGTTTGAGTAACTAAATAATCGGCGCTATGTTCGTTAAAAGCATCTCGTAATTGAGAAATTTGGGATGAATTTCCTCCTTTTAACATTGCCTCAGCCAATTCTTTCGCTTGAAACGGAACGTCGTAAATACCCATTTCGTTATATTTCTTCATTTCATTCTTTAAAGAATCCAACATTTTGAGTTTTCGTTCCCGCTGACCATCGAATAGATCCACCACCTCTTTAAATTTAATCCTTTGCATTTCTCTCGTATGTTTGTCGAATTCTTCGATAACACAATTGGCAATATCGCGCGCCTTTTTCGGATCAACGTCCATTACCCTGATTTTTATAGCGTCGTTTGGCGTTCTGAATATAGATACGCTCGATTTCCATTTACTATCCATGTACGCGTTAGATCTGGGTTCGGTTTTGGCAATTTTATAATGCTCATTCAAACCCAATTTTTCAATCACGGCATTTTTTATATCGTCAGATTGAAAAATTTGAAGGATTTGCTCCGTATGACTCTCTTTAGAATATGGAAAAATGTTAGCAGGGTATACAATGGCGATTGATTCATACTTTGGTTCCACTAAAAATGAAACGGCAGCCCCCGCCACTCCGCATAAAAAGGTAATGATAATGATGTGATATTTCCATTTTGTAACAACATCGATCAATTTTTTATTGTCAAAATAGTTCTCCATTTATATAAGATTTAAAGAGGTTTTTTACTTAAAAATAAGAAAATTATACATAATTAATATAGACGGCAAAGATACAAAATAAATTATATGGAAACGTTAGTAATATATGCGAATTTAATAAGATAAATACCCTCTTTTCCAGCTAAATAATTCAATGATAATGATAGAAAGCCTTATCGCTGATATAAATATCTCTGTCTATAATGGGATTTTATCCATGTTTTAACGCCATTCCGTTTTTTTATAATGATTGAAAATTAGCGCAAAACTATTTCTTTGTTTATATTTGCAGTTTAAAAAAATCAAGCGGATTGATGGCAATATGGAACTAAAAACGCTGAATCGCATTTTTTTAATCGGTTTTATGGGAAGCGGAAAATCCTCCATTGGAAAAAAGCTTGCCAAATTACTGCAATATGATTTTATAGATACCGACAAACATATAGAGTTGTCGGCGGGGAAAAGCATAACGAATATTTTTTCTCAAGAAGGCGAATTGTTTTTCAGAGAACAAGAGCGTGAATTGCTGCGCAAGTTGAACGAACAAGAAAATATTGTCGTGTCTACGGGCGGAGGAATGCCATGTTATAAGGACAATGTTGTAATAATGAATAAAATGGGCGTTACGATTTATTTGAAATCTACTCCAAAATTGTTAGCGAATCGTTTGATCAAGAGGCAAAATGAACGTCCGATATTACGTTCCGTTTCGCAAAAAGATTTAGACAAATTTATCGCAACGCTGTTGCCGGAGAGAGAGAAATATTATGAACAGGCCGATTTTGTGTTGAGTGTTTACAACTTGACGGCAAGCGATATTTTACTTGCCATCAACTCTGAGAACAAACTTGCGGAATGATTTTTTCAATGGTTGTAACTTTTTGATCGCCTTCTCCGTTTTATATCAAAATGTATAGATAGAAGAATAGATAAATGACAATTTTGGACTACAACCAATGTGCTGATAATCATACTGATGCACTTTATCGTTTTATATTGAAAAACATCAAGGAAAGCGATACTGCGCAAGATATTGTACAAGAAGCTTTTATGAGGATGTGGGAAAAACGGCAAGATATTCTTGCAGAAAAAGCAAAGTCGTATCTATTCACGACCGCTTATCGTTTATTGGTTGATCATACGCGCTATCAAAGACGATTTACCGCTTTCGACGGATCGTTTGATGAACCAAGCGAAGATGCGGGAAGTTATCTTGACATTCAATCTGTTCTGAATGAAGCCGTCGAAAAGCTTCCTCCGGAGCAAAAACGTGTTTTATTGCTTCGTGATTACGAAGGATATTCTTACGGCGAAATTGGCGAAATTACCGGATTGAACGAGCCGCAAGTAAAAGTTTACATTTATAGAGCGCGCGTGTTTATGAAAAAATATATCGGAAAATTGGAGGTGATTATATGAACGGTAAAAGAATTGTCACGAAAGATAATTATGAGATATTTGCCGTCGATTATCTTGATGGAAAATTGACTAAAGCTGAAGAGGCTTCTTTTCTTGGATTTTTGGATGCGCATCCTGATCTGAAAGAGGAGTTTGAACTCTTTTTTGCAGCAAAACCTTTAGAAAAGGAGACGACGCGATTTCCGCAAATTGAGCAATTGAAAAAGCAGGAGGTTAATTCCGTCGGCACAATTAACGAAGACACTTATGAGGAATATTTTGTCGCTTATTTGGAAAATGACCTGAGCGATAAAGAATGTGATAAACTTTTGGATTTTCTCCGTAAAAATATACATTTGCGCCAAGAGTTTGAATTGACTCAAAAGTTAAAACTCGCGCCCGATGCACAGACGGTATTTCCGAATAAATCGCAACTTGCATGCAAAAAATATGTCGTGCGTTATTTTTATTACGGAATTTCGTCCGTAGCCGCCGTACTGTTATTGCTATTTTTGTTTCGTTTTGGAGATAAAAATAATATGCCGGATCAGCCTGATTATAGAGAGGAAATTATTGCCCAACCGATAACGCGCGCGAATGCAGAAAACATGCCGGCGCTTTTAAACGAAATGATCGCGCATGTATTGGAAGAAGACAAAGGAGAACCTTTTGTTGAAAATAGTACAGAAAAAAATGTTGCTCGACAAACTACAAGCCGTCAAACAATATATCCGATTGCTACAATTGAAGTGCGCAGCCCTGAACCGTTACCTTCTCAACCGCCTATCGCAACTATCAGCAGACCGTTACAGCCTGAACGGATTCTGATTAAAGAGATCCATCCGGAAGACTGGGAGATGCTGGTAAAAGGAGAAGAGATTGATAGCAGTAAGAATGAAAAAAATAGATTGTGGAATTTTATCACATGGGGCGCAAAAAAATATAATCAAATTACAGGCGAACAAATTACCATCATAAAGGTTGAAAACGAAGAGAATAATTCGGTGGCATATTTTATCGAATAGAAAGTGAGAACAGAAAATAACGGATTAAGAATTGGCGACTAACTCAGCCTTATGCAGGCAATTCAAAGATTTTTTTCATTCACAGAAAACGACGACAATGGTTCTCCAGAGTTCGGAAAACGGACAAAACGCTGAATTTTCTCTTTGTATTCCTCATGCTTAACCTAGTATAAAATAAAATTGTAAAACTGTCAGCTTTTTTAGGACGCGACATTCATAACTTGCCACGCATAACCTTAATCTCTCTCCTCAATTTTTTGTAGCTTTGCATTTCATCATTTATAAAATTCGAATGTCATGATAAAAAAATCTTTTCTGTTTTTAATAATGTTGTTTTCAGTGCTTTATGCAAGATCTGATGAAGGCATGTGGCTACCGTATTTGTTGAATCAGCAAAATGTGAATGAAATGAACGCTTTGGGTTGTAAATTGACGCCGGAGCAGATATTTAGTTTCAATCAAGCCAGTATCAAAGACGCTATCGTTCAATTCGGAAGAGGTTGCACAGGCGAATTGATCTCTGCCGAGGGGCTTCTGTTGACCAATCATCATTGCGGATTGTCTCAGGTGCAATCACACTCTTCTCCTGAGAACGACTATCTTACCGACGGATTTTGGGCTTATGAAAAAAGTGAAGAATTGCCTAATCCGGACTTGAACGTATCTTTTTTGGTTGCCATAAAAGACGTTACGGAAGAGATTTTGAAAGACATCAACGATGCGACAGATTTAAAAGAACGTCGTAAGGCAATATCCGAAGCGATTAAAAAGTTGCGGGAAGAAACAACGAAAGAGAGCTATCAGCGTATTGATATTGTGCCGTTTTATCATGAAAATCAATATATCATGTTCACGTATGACGTATATGGCGACGTTCGTTTGGTCGGATGTCCGCCTTGGGGAATCGGAAAATTCGGAGCTGATACCGATAACTGGACATGGCCGCGCCATAAAGGCGATTTTTGTCTGTTCCGCGTTTATACCGGACCCGATGGAAAACCGGCAAAATATGCTGAAGAGAATATTCCGATGAAATCAAAATATTTTTTTCCGATATCTTTAAAAGGCTTCAAAGAGGGCGATTATACAATGATTTTGGGTTATCCCGGTTCTACGGAGCGTTATATGTCGTCGCAGGGCGTTGAGATGATCATTCATGAATCGGGGCCTGCCCTAGTGAAATGTCGTACCGAGAAATTAAATATTTACCGCAAACACATGGACGCCAATCAGGAAGTATTTATTAAATACGCTTCCAAACAAGCTTCCGTGAGCAATTATTGGAAATATTTTATAGGACAAACAACTCAATTACAACGCAATAAGGTGGTTGAAAAGAAAAAAGACATTGAAAAACAATTTGCTCAATGGGCGCAAGCCGACCCGCAACGAAAAATGAAGTACGGTAAAGTATTGCAGGATTTCGCGACATATTATCAGACGTTGCGAGATTATGAAAAAGCATTGGTTTATCACCGCGAAGCAGGCATTAGAGGAGGCGAAGCGGTTTCTTTTGCCGCGCAATTCAGAGCGATCAACAAGCATATTAATGAAAAAAATCAAGAAGAGATTGATAAAAGAATGAAAGGATTGAAATCGGCGGCGGAGAGTTATTTTAAGGATTATGAATATGATCTGGATAAAGAGGCGACAGTTGCAATATTGACGCTTTTTTATAATGATATTCAAGATGAAATGCTTCCTGATATCGTGATAAAAGAGGGAAAGAAAGGATTTGAAAAGTATATAAATAAGATGTTTGAGAAATCTATATTTACCGCTCCCGAACGTTTTGAGAAGTGGGCGCAAAAACCTTACGATTTGAGTAAAGATCCCGCTTTTGCCTTAATGATCGCTCTGTACGATTCGTATTTCACATTGCAAGACGATATCGCCGACGCGCAATTGCAGATCGACGAAGCTAATCGTATTTATATGGCGGGATTAATGGAGATGCAACCCGATCGTAATTTCCATCCCGACGCTAATTTCACCATGCGCCTGACATATGGTTCGATAGCGAGCTATGAACCTTCCGATGCGATTTATTTCGATTTTGAAACCGATTTGGCGGGGGTAATGGAGAAAGAAATTCCCGGAAACTGGGAGTTTGACGTACCGAAAGCGTTGAAAGATATCTATCTGAAAGAAGATTACGGACGCTATGGAACAGATGATAACAAATTGATCGTTAACTTTATTAGCAATAATGATATCACCGGAGGAAATTCCGGAAGTCCGGTTATCAACGGCGAAGGTCATTTGATCGGATTGGCGTTCGACGGCAACTGGGAAGCAATGAGCGGCGATATTTCATTCGAAAAAGAGGTGCAACGCACCATCAGCATGGATGCGCGATATTTGCTGTTGGTCATCGATAAAATTGCCAATGCGCAAAATATTATGAAGGAATTAGTAATCGTGGAGAAATAAAATATGCTGAAAATCAAGGTGAAAAAGTTCTATTGAATGGTCGAAAAATAAACGATTATAAAGCGAAAATTTAACAAAATCTCCAATGATTCCATTTTTAAAAGAAGTCGCTTCGCAAATATTTGATGAACAAAGCAATAACTTGCAAGATGTCCATGCGCTTGTTCCAAATCGGCGTGCGATCTTATATTTGAAAAGATATCTTTCCGGGCTTTCGGACAAACCGCTTTGGAGCCCGAAAATGTATAGCATTGAGGATTTTGTTTTTGAAGCGACCGGATTGCAAAAATGCGACACGGTTGATCTGATCTTTGAACTGTACGCAATTCATCGCAATATTGCCGATCAGGACGCGCGAAGTTTTGACTATTTTGCTCAATGGGGAGAACAATTGTTGAAAGACTTCAACGATATCGATTTTTACTTGGCGGACGCCAAAAAACTTTTTTCTTATCTTTCGGAAGCGAAAGCGATAGAACGTTGGCATATTGACGGCGGAGAATTGACCGAAAGTGAGAAAAAATATCTTGAATTTTACAACTCTTTGGCAACCTATTATAATATGTTGCGAGAGAAGATGATCTTGAAAGAAAAAGCGTGGCAAGGATTGGCGTATCGCCTTTTTACGGAAAAATTTGATCATTATTTTGAGAAATTCTCAAATAAACCTTTTTATATTGTCGGATTTAACGCTCTGACAAAAGCCGAAGAGGAGATTTTTAAAAATATCCAAAGAAATGCGCCGACAAAAATTCTCTGGGACGCCGATGAATATTATGTGAACAATTTGCGCCATGAGGCGGGGCATTTTCTCCGCGAGTATAGAAAGAAGTTCGGTAAGAATTTTCATCTTCAACAAAATTTCAAATCTGAAAAAAATATCTCGATCGTCGGTATCTCCAAAAATATCGGGCAAGCGATCGAGGCAGGAAAGATCTTGTCGGAAATTGCAGACGATACGGAAGCTCCGGATAATACCGCTATCATTTTGAATAATGAAGAGGAGCTCTTTCCGACGCTCGGTTTTATCCCTGAAAAATATGAAAAATTCAATATTACGATGGGTTATCCTTTGCGGTTGACACAACTTTTTTCTTTTTTTGTGAAATGGATCGACCTGCATCTTTCGACTGAAAACGACCGCGCTAATCGTTTTCGGTTTGAACGAAATCTCTTTTTTGATTTTTTGAGACATCCTGTTTTACAAAATTATATACAAACTGATTTTTTTAATAAAACATCTGTTTTAGATAAAAATATTGAAGAACAATATCATAAAGCAAACGCTTTTGTGTCGCCGGCGGATATTGAAATAGCCATTTTTAAGGATCTGGAAGAGCTTTTTAGCGCTTTAAGTTTTATCTTCGAATCTTGGGATAATAGCTTTGAAAAAGCCGCTTCAAAACTTCAGGAGATGATCGTTTTTTTATACGGCAATTATGTTGCAAAAGACGACGCCATCAATTTGGAAATACTTCTGCAGTTGAATAATGCAACGAATCGTTTAAAAGAGATTGGAAAAAAATATTCCGACGGTATCTCGATGCAGAGCATTCTTTTTATCTTCAATCGTATTCTTCAATCCGTAAAAATTCCCTTTACAGGCGAACCGGTCAGCGGATTGCAAGTTATGGGGATGCTGGAAACAAGATTGCTGGATTATAAAAATATTATCCTTTTATCTGTCAACGAAGGGATTATTCCTTCGGAAGGAAGAAATTCCACCTTTATTCCTTTTGATATACGCCGCCATTTTCAATTGCCTACTAAGGCGGAAAACAACGCAGTATCTTCATACCACTTTTATAGATTGTTGCAACGAGCGGAGAATATTCATATCATTTACAATGCGGAACCGGATAGCGGAGTATCTTCCGGAAAAGAACAAAGCCGCTTTGTTACGCAACTTTTGCAAGAACTGCCAAGATATAATCCAAATATTCGTATAACATCCAAAATTGAAAATATCACGCCTACTATCTCCAAAAAAGAGCGTCGTTTTTCGATCGAAAAAACCAAATTTGCGATGAAACGATTGGATGAAATGGCAGAAAAAGGATTTTCTGCTTCGTCGATCAACGATTATTTGAGTTGCCCCGTAGATTTTTATCTCAAATGGCTCGCAAAAGTTCCGGAAGTTTCCGAATATCAATCCGGCGTCGACGCTAAAACATTCGGGACGGTCATTCATGCCGTTATTCAAAAAACGCATCAACATCTGCTCAATAAGCCGCTTTGCCCTGATGATATTGATCCTGTTTTTTCGACATATAAAGACGAACTTGAAAAACAATTTACGAAACATTGGCAAGGAGGAGATTTTAAGCGAGGAGAAAATTTTCTCATATTGATCTCCGCGCAAGATTATTTGAATGCATTTCTAAAAAAAGAGCGTCAAGAAATTCGAGAAGCTAATGAAGCCGGATTATCTTATGAAATTATCGGACAAGAACTGCTCGTTTCGGATCATTTAACGATCAAGACTTTTTCGGGAGAAAAGTTGATTTGCATTAAAGGCTTTATCGATCGCATTGTGAAAATCGGGAATACGATTAAAATTATGGATTTTAAGACCGGACAGGTAAAGAACGGCGAAGTGAATCTCAAAGATATAAATGTATTGATTGAAAAGAAAAGCTATCCTAAAGCGATTCAAGTTTTGATTTACACTTGGTTAATGCGACGAAATAACAAAATTCCTTCAAATTACAATGTAGAAGCGGGATTGTTCTCTTTTCGCAGAATACAGGATGGCTTTCTTCCGCTCAAAATCAACGATACTGTTCTCTTTGATGAAAATCAATTTATTGTAACGGAACAAATCCTGAAAGATACTTTGGAAGAGATTTATAATCCTAAAATACCGTTTACGTTTTCAGAAAAGGAAGACGCGCATCAATATAGCCAATTCAAATTGCTGTATCGGTAAATTTCATGGAAAAAAGATTGTAGATCCTGATCAATAATAATTTACCGTAATATTCAAATCTGATTTTCTTCCTTTATCGTCGGCTACGGTAATGGTGATATTTCCTATGGGCGGCGTGATGAAAAACGATTCCTGCCTGCCGCATTTCCCGTAATAACGATCGTCGACAAACCAAAATACATTTTGCACATCGCTCTCGGCCATACAGGTCAACATTAAAAGCTGTCCTTTTTCCAAAAAATATTCTCCGGGTTCGGGCGCGCTGATGATCGGCTCTTTTCCGCAGAAAACTCTCGTGCATTCGGGATTATGCGGTGGTATTTTTTCATAAACGATGTGTTCTTCTTCGAAAAAAGCAGTCAGTTCGGGTGGATAATTGTGATATAATTTCGCCTTATATCCCGCTTCCGGATGACAATCGCGGCAATATGATATATTTTGAATCGTATCAACAAATACTTCGATTAAATGCTGGCAAGTACCGGCGGGGGAAATACCGGGTTTAAAACAATCGGTAGTGATCGAAGTACAAAAATCGGAAGGCGGCAAACCGCTTTCGGTGCAGACGACGCGATAATCGATATCTTCCGGCGGGACAAACCATACGCCTGATCTTTCCGGATCAATACTTGAGAACAGTTCAAACAACAGCGGTACTGCAAATTCGGCTCCATTGAGTTCAGAAACGGTATTTCCTGCAAAATTTCCGACCCAAATTCCGATGGTATAATCAGGATTATAACCGATCGCCCAAGCGTCGCGTCTTCCATACGAAGTGCCTGTTTTCCATGCAACTTTTGGAATATTTGAAAAATATTCCCAACCGTTGGGCAAATCTGGACGACGTAATTTTGTTAAGCTTTCCGTGACGACATAAGCGGCCGCGGATGATAAAATGACGTCATTTTGCTGTTTTTCAGCATTTTGTAATAAAGATATCGGTTGATAATTGCCATAGTTGGCAAAAACGCCGTACAATCCGGTCAATTCATAGAGCGTGCAACCGCATCCGCCCAACGCCAACGATAATCCCAATACTTGACTTTTTTTGGCGACAGACCGAAATTCGCAAGTTGTAAGTTTGTCTGTCATTGCTTTTACGCCCAGTTCCTGTAAAAGATTAACGGCGGGAACGTTTAGAGACAATGCCAACGCTTCTTCCGCCGAAACGCCCCCTCTATATTTTCCGTCGTAATTTTTCGGAGCATATCCTCTGTAACTGACAGCTACATCAAG
This sequence comes from Bacteroidales bacterium, assembly GCA_031254805.1. GTDB lineage: Bacteria > Bacteroidota > Bacteroidia > Bacteroidales > WRLA01 > WRLA01. The sequence goes on along the minus strand of JAIRTP010000021.1, from coordinate 9,750 downwards.
CATTCTCGTTTTTGGCGTGATCAATCCTTGGTCGTACGCCATGCCAAAAATCAGCGGTTTTAACGTACTTCCCGGAGAACGTACCGCACGAACTCCGTCAACTTGCCCGTTATATTTCGTTTCTTGAAAATCTACCGATCCTTGCCATGCAACAACGCTTCTATCGCCGTTTCTAATGATCAAAACCGAAATATTTTCAGCTCCTTTCCTTCGAATAGTCGGCGCATATTGAGCAATTTTTTTTTCGAGCCAACTTTGTTTGGCAAGATCAAGGCTGCTCGATAAAAGCGAAGAATCCGGATATTTTTGTTTTAAAAACCATGCAAAATGTTTGGCATTTGCGGGAGCCGCTCTTCGAGAGGCTAACAAAGGTTCGTTCAAAGCGTCTTCAATGGCATTATCGGAGAATAATTTATCTTTTTTAAAACGTTGCAACAATTGATTCCTTTTTTGATACAATGCCAAATCGTTTACTCCCGGACACAATCCGTTGGGATCGTTCGGAATGGAAGCCAAAACCGCTATTTGAGACAAACTCATAGCGACCGGCATTTTCCCGAAATAGAGTAAAGAAGCGGCTTTTACACCTTCAATATTTCCGCCGTAAGGCACATGATTGAGATAAATGGCCAAAATTTCTTTTTTGGAATAGCGCATCTCCAATTGAATAGCCCTACACGCTTCAATGAGTTTGCTTTTCAATGTTCTCGGACGCGGTTCTATGAGCCTCGCAACTTGCATTGTAATGGTAGAAGCGCCCGATTTGATATTTCCCGACGTTATATTTTGAAAAATTGCACGAATTATGGCAATCGGATTCACCCCAAAATGCCAATAAAAATATTTATCTTCTTTATGAATAATGGCTCTTACGACATCTTGAGGCAACTCTTCGTAAGAACATTCCATCTTCCATTTATCATCTTTATTAAGAAAAGCATGAATGGGATCGCCATTTATGTCGGTTATTAAGAGAGAATAATTTTCAGGAATTTTTACAGGAAAAGCCAAATCGAACGACAATATTATCGTTAAAATAGAAAGAGCGATAATTAATATGACTTTTATGCGTCGATTCATTGAATATTTTTAACTTTGCGCAAAGTTAGGACAATTAGTAAAAAATTACATAAAAAATAATAAGGAGATTGGAAAACGGAGAAATTCTAAAGTCGATAAACAATATTAAGGAATGAAAATGGTCGGCATTTTGACAGCTTATTTTGTATGAGTAAAAAAATGAAATAATCGAATTGTTTCAGTTTTATTTTCAAAAGATTACGATTTTAAAAACTCTGTTAAATCCGATTATAATTGCAAGCGGCGACGCAAAACTTTGCTTTGGATTTTTGAATAAAATTTTTGAATAAATTTCGAATGAAATACATTAAAAATCACATATATACGGCTTTATTTTTGGTTTCCATTTTGGCTACGGCTTGTTATACGCCCGATCCTGTAATAGAAAAACCGCCGCAAATCGCCGTTTTGGGGGCTAATCCGTTAAAAACGCCGATTTATTTTCCATTTGTCGACGACACGTTGCATGTTCACGATTATTACGGATTGGATACCGTTTGGGTCGAACATGACGTAGACACTTCATTACTAGGAAGATATAATGTTTTCTATTACGCGCGTACGCTTGCCGGCATGTCGTCTGAAGCAAATCGCGACGTTTGGGTTGTTGTGCAGCCAAAAAGTATGGAAACGATGTGGGATATTGAGGTCGTTTCCAGAGAAAATGAAAATATATCTTACGACGATTCTTTAACGCGCAAAGGGAGTAATCTTATAATCAACAATTTGAATAATATCGAGGGAGCGGAAGTTTTGTTGCAATTGGCATCAGACTTGCAAGATAGCGTCTATATTTACGAGCAGGTATTGCCGCCCGACTCTCTAAAATCAATAATAGGAACAGGCTTTATTAATGAAAAAGCGACGGTTATGGAATTGAATTATACGATTTTTTCAGAAGAAGATACTGCGACGTATCATGCTGTTTATAAAAGAAAGACCATAGGAAAATAGATGAGCAAAATGCGACTTGAAAATAGAAAGGTTAATTCTTACTTTGCTCTTTTGGGAAATATTGGAATCGTTATGATTCTTTTTTCTGTTTGCAGGGTTTTATTTTATCTGTTCAATCTTCATTTATATTCGGCGGTTACTTTTCAAGAGATGCTTCGAATGATGTGGGGAGGGTTGCGATTCGATTTTTCTGCCGTAATGATGGTCAACAGCGTCTATATCGTATTTTTCTTTCTGACGTTTCAATTCAAGTTTAACTCTATCGCTCAAAAAATATTCAAGTATTGGTTTGTCATCACCAACAGCATTGCATTGATGGCCAATTGTATTGATATGGCTTATTTTCCATTCACATTAAAGCGCACCAATATTTCTGTTTTCGGCGAATTTAAAGGGGAAGGAAGTTTAGCTTCTTTAGTTTTTGACATGCTGATAGATTATTGGTATATCGTCTTGATATGGGGCGTTTTTGTTTTCATCTTATCTATCGGCTATTTGAAGATGAAACCTGTTAATAAGATCATAGGATGGAAAAGTTACTTAAAATATTATGCGCTGACTTTGGTTGGTTTTGTGGTGGCGGCGACCATTGTAGTTGTGGGGATTCGTGGAGATTATAGAAAATACAGTCGTCCGATAACTTTGAGTAATGCAGGCGATTATGTAAATCGCGCATTGGATATAGCCATTGTGCAAAATACTCCGTTTTGCATTATTAAAACGATTGGAAAAACGGCTCCGGAAAAATTATATTACTTTGATTCTTTGGAAAATTTGGAATCGGTTTACAATCCGGCGCATTATCCGGAATCGAAAGGTGAATTTATTCCGAAAAACGTTGTGATTATTATATGGGAAAGTTTTTCAAGGGAATTTGTCGGCGCGTTGAATAAACATGTAGATAACGGAAATTATGAAGGGTATACTCCTTTCATCGACTCTTTACTGCAATACGGCGCTACTTTTGAGTTTTCTTATGCTAATGGGCGTAAATCTATCGATGCGTTGCCTTCTATCACAGCTTCTATTCCTTTTGTGAACGATCCTTATATTCTTTCTCCTTATTCCGGAAATTTTTTGGATGGAATAGGTTCTCTATTGAAGAGAAAAGGATATAATACTTCTTTTTTTCATGGAGCGCATCGCGGATCCATGGGATTTTGGGCTTTTATGAATTTGACGGGATTTGACCATTCTTATGCCGAAGAGGATTATCTCGCCGCGCATGCGGCAGAAAAAGGAGGTTGGGGAATTTGGGATGAAGAATTTTTACAATATACTGCCGAAGAGATAAATAAGATCGAAGAACCTTTTTGTTCAATTATATTTACTTTGTCGTCGCATCATCCTTACGTTTTGCCAAAAAAATATGACGGCGTATTCAAAGATGGACCGACTCCGCTGCATCGTTGCATCGGTTATACCGATTATTCTTTGCGCAGATTTTTTGAAACCATTTCCAAAGAGCCTTGGTTTGAAAATACGTTGTTCGTAATTACGGCAGACCATGCCAATCACGTCGTTTTTCCTGAAAATCAAAATAGCATAGGACAAATGTCCGTCCCGATTATATTTTTTGACCCGAATCATACTTTAGAAGGAATTTATCCTCATGTAGCGCAGCAAACGGATATTATGCCTACTATTTTAGACCTCTTGAATTTTGACGAACCTTTTGTAGCATTTGGTCAAAATGCGTTTGACACGACCATTCAACATTTTGCGACGAACCGGCTGAGCGATACGTATCATGTGTATTATCAGCAATATTGCTTAATGAGTAATATTGAATTAAATGATATCAGACTTTTTGATGTGAAGCAAGATCCGATGTTGTGGAAAAGATTGGAAAATGAACGTCCCGAAATGACAAAGATGCTATTGGATCATTTGAAAGGATTTTTACAGCAATATAATAACAGAATGATAGATAACTGTTTAACGCCTGCGTGCGATAGACGTATTGCTAAATAAACGTCCTGAATACAATTTGCAAAAAATGGAATCAATTATTCTTCTATTTCCCTGACAAAATCCTTATACTCCGTAAAAATATCTTCAAATTTCATCATATTATCAAAAAAGAATTCATAGACAATATTCCACGTATCAGGACGATATATGCCGACATCTTGCTTTTCAACATAGATATAAGAATAAATGCGGCCTTCTTCAGATCTGTAGTCAGGCTGCCAAATCAAACGATCTCCAAAACCATTACGCAAAATTCCTCTTAAAGATTCAAATTTTTCATAATATAATCCTTCTATATATTTATCGCGATGATAAACGGCAATTCCTGCCAAAGCTTCTTCATTAGTGATTTCAAACTTCATGTTAATTGCTTTGATACCTGTTTTCTCCAACATCCATGCGCGATTCTTTCCCATCTTCCGCCGACGCGGCGTAGAATATTTTCTAAATCCCTCCCAAAACTCCAATCGCACTCGCTTAACTTCTTCTTTGCTATACATAACAGTTTAAAAATAAGCTATTTCATAGTTGTGATTAAACTGCTACCACTTCTCTTTCCAGTTCAATCCCGAAGGTATCAAAAACCGTCTTTTGAACCAATTGAGATAATTCAAAAATCTCTTTTCCCGTCGCATTTCCATAATTCACCAAAACGAGCGCTTGCTTTTCATGAATACCGGCGTCGCCTTTTCGATAACCTTTCAAGCCGCATTTTTCAATCAGCCATCCGGCGGCGAGCTTCACTTTTCCATTATCGACCGGATAAAACGGCGCTTTGGAAAACTCTTTTTTCAATGAATCAGCTTTAGAGGCGTCGACAACCGGATTTTTAAAAAAACTTCCCGCGCTTCCTAATAGCTTCACATCAGGCAATTTCGCTTTTCGGATAGCCGTAACCGTTTCTCTAATATCTGTGATTTTGGGTTTTATAATTCCTCTCTTTGCCAATTCCTGTTCAATAACGCCATAAGAAATATATACTTCGGGCTTCAATGTCAACTGATAACGAACTTTTGTAATGAACAAACTGCGATTTTTTTCTTGTTTAAAAATAGAATATCGATAATCAAATCGACATTCGTTATTTGAAAAGGCAAATCGCTCTCCGGTTAGAATATTTTTCGCAAATACTTGATAAATAGTCTCTTTTGCTTCTATTCCGTAAGCGCCGATGTTTTGAACAGCAGAAGCCCCCACCGTTCCCGGAATATATGCAAGATTCTCAACGCCGCCCCAACCTTCGGTAACGCAATGATTCACAAAATCATCCCAAATCTCGCCTGAAAACGCTTCGACAATTACGCGATCATTCTCAAACGTTATTTCTCTGATGCCTTTCAAATTATTTAAAATAACTAACCCGTGAAAATCGTTCAAGAACAATAAATTACTTCCTTCGCCGACAAATAAAAACGGCATTGGGTTTCTCCGTAAAAATTCTTGTATAAAACTTAATTGTTCCACTTCGGTCAATTGAACAAAATAGTCGCAAAAAACGGATATTCCGAATGTATTATAAGGTTTCAGATCGACATGCCATGAAATATTCATTCGATTAGTTCCTGCTTTGAAAATGTTTAGAAGTTCCGGAAAGACCATATCCGGGTATTTCTCCGGCATCTTTTATATTTTTCTCAAATTCGAAAAGCGTTTCTCCGGCATCTTTATCCGTTCCCGGTTTGTTTTCATAGATCAAATAATTTTCGCGATATTTTTGCGGAGTAAGATTGGGCATGACCACATTAGCGCCGGCGCGAATAGCCTTTTCTCGTCCATTCGGATTTAACGTTTGCATCGCCGTTGTCGCTGCAATATTGATATCTTTCATAAGAATGCGCAAAATGGCGATCATCTTTAAACTTAAAACAAAACGTTCTCTTTGCGACAGTAAAAGATCGCGAAATTGCCAAAGCGGCGTATCAGGATGTTCGATATAAGGACCCATGCCGCACATGTCAATATTGAAATCGCGCATAAAAATAAGATCGTCGGCAAGATCTTCTATAGTTTGAAAAGGGAGACCGATCATTACGCCCGTTCCTGTTTGATAACCAATTTTCTGCAACGTTTTTAATGCTGAAAAACGATCCCCAAAACGATGAGACGAATCGTCAGGATGAATTTTTCGATATAAATTATCATTAGACGACTCAATTCTCAATAAATATCTCTTTGCGCCGGCATCAAACCATTCTTGATAGGCTTCTTCCTCATACTCCCCCAATGACAAGGTAATTTCTAATGTATGATTACTCTCTTGTCGAATACGTTTTATCAAATCGGTAATGTGATGAACGTTGATGGCGTTGGTATTTTCTCCGGATTGAATAACTATCGAAGCAAAATCTTTGCCGTATGCAAAACGTACAGCTTCCATAACCTCTTCGTCGGAAACCGTATAACGTGCAACTTTTTCGTTTCCGGCTCGCAATCCGCAATAGAAACAATTCTTACCGCAAACATTGGAATACTCTATCAGTCCCCTGTAAAAAACATAATTTCCTACATAACAGCGTTTTATATCCAAAGCTTTATCCAATAGTAATTGTAAAGAATCTCCTTCCGTTTTCAGTAAAGCGACGATATCTTCCTTCGAAAAATATTTCTGAGAAAGTATATTTTTTATAGTCGAAACCATGTATACATTTTTTGTTTTTTGCAAAAATATGAAATTTACGGATTTATTTTTTTGTAAAGATATACCGAGGTTTCTCTTTTTCGGATCAATGAAGTAAATATTAAATAACCCTTCTTATTGCAAGTAATTTCTCCAAAAGTTCTTCTAAAAGATCTAAGCGCAACATATTGGCTCCGTCGGATTTTGCTTCTGCCGGATTCGGATGCGTTTCAATAAAAATTCCATCGACACCGACCGCTATTCCTGCTTTTGCTATAGTTTCGATAAGTTCCGGTTTTCCTCCCGTAACGCCTGAAGATTGATTAGGTTGTTGCAACGAATGAGTGCAATCCAAAACAACGGGAACATTGAACGACTGCATAATGGGAACGCCTCTAAAATCGACCACCATATCTTGATAACCGAACATAGTTCCCCGTTCTGTCAGCATAACATTCTCATTATCAACAGAGCGAACTTTATGAAGAGCAAATTGCATCGATTCGGGCGATACAAATTGGCCTTTTTTAATATTAACATATTTTCCGGTCTTTCCGGCAGCCAATAATAACGAAGTTTGCCGACAAAGAAACGCCGGTATCTGTAAAATATCGACATATTGAGCGGCAAGTTCCGCTTCTTGTTCAGTATGAATATCCGTAATAACCGGAATCTGAAGTTGGCGTCTGATTTGGCTCAATATTTCCAATCCCTTTTCATCGCCAATTCCCGTGAAAGAGTTGATACTCGAACGGTTGGCTTTTCTGTAAGAGGCTTTAAAAATAAATGGAAGTTGTAATTTTTCACAAATCGAATATATTTTTTCCGCTATTTCAAAAGGAGCTTCTTCGTTCTCAATAACGCAAGGCCCTGCAATCAAAAAGAAATTTTCGCCGTTATTATATTTCAGGTTGTTTAAATTATTCAAAATCATAATATCATGCAATTAATATCCATACTTATCCTTCCAAAGCGCTTTCAGTTTTTGGCGCATTTCATTTTCCCGGGCATTATTCCCCGGTTCAAAAAATCTTGTCCCTGAAATTTGTTCAGGTAAAAATTCCTGATCCACAAAATTATCTTTATAAGAATGCGCATATTGATAATTTTTACCATATCCGAGATCTTTCATTAATTTTGTGGGAGCGTTTCTAATATGCAAAGGCACAGGCAAATCGCCTGTTTTTCTCACCATCGCAATAGCTTCGTCAATAGCCATATAGCTTGCATTGGTTTTCGAACTGCAAGCCAAATAAATTGCCGTTTGCGACAAAATAATCCTTCCTTCAGGCATTCCAATATTGGTAATGGCGTCAAAACAAGCATTGGCCAACAAAAACGCATTCGGATTGGCGTTACCAATATCTTCGGATGCCAATATCACCATCCGACGCGCAATAAATTTAGGATCTTCTCCCCCTTCGATCATACGAGCCAACCAATAAACAGCGGCATTTGGGTCTGAACCGCGAATACTTTTAATAAAAGCCGAAATGATATCATAATGTTGTTCGCCGCCTTTATCATAAATCGCCAATCGCTTTTGAATCACATTTTGCACCATTTGATTGGTGATTCGTATAATTCTCCCTTCTCGATATTCCGCCATAAAAACTAACTCTATGGCATTGATCAATTTACGCGCATCTCCTCCCGAAATTTGAAACAAAGCTTCAATCTCTTCTATTTCTATTTCAAAGCTATTTTTGCGATACCAAGCTAACACGCTATTGGATAGATCTTTAAGATCATCGACGTCAAGCGATTTCAAAACGTATACTTGACAACGAGAAAGCAAGGGCGTAATCACCTCAAAAGAAGGATTCTCCGTCGTCGCTCCTATCAAAGTAACAATGCCTTTTTCTACGGCTCCCAACAATGAGTCTTGCTGCGATTTACTGAAACGATGGATCTCATCGATGAAAAGTATCGATTTTTGCGTTCGTTTGGCTTTATCGATCACTTCGCGAACATCTTTTACTCCCGAAGTCACTGCGCTTAAAGTGTAAAAAGGCGCGTCAATTTTTTTGGATATGATTATTGCCAAAGTCGTTTTACCAACGCCGGGCGGTCCCCAAAAAATCATCGAAGGAATATTACCGCTCTCAATGACTTTTCGTAAAATAGCGTCCTTACCGACCAAATGTTTTTGGCCAATATATGCATCTAAAGAATCCGGACGTAAAATTTCCGCTAACGGGGGTAAATTATTTCGCATAGCATTTTTACAAAAATCAAATAATTATCGCTCTGAAAATTATCTCATATCAATAACTTCAAATCCGGAATAATCGTTCTTATTAAAAGTGAATTCCGCATCGTCTATTGGATTATTCGCTTTGAAATTGTTTATTTGATAGATATATTTAGTGCCTTTTTTATCAATCAATTGCAATTCTTTAGGCGATAAATCGGATTTAGCAATAATCAATGTCGCGCTTGAAAAGTCTTTATCTTTTCCTGCATCCAACTCAATTACTTGACTGGGAATTCCTTTTATAGTTTTATTAGTAACAGATTTAGCCTTGAATTTTTGATAATACTCCGTCAATATTTTATTAGGAGAAAGCAAATCGTCCATATCTGCGGCATTGTTAACCTGAATTTCTTCAGCATCTTTCAAAATAGTATAAATAGTCTTTCCATCATTTATAATAATCTGTTTACCAAGTTCCAATATATATTTATCTCCTTTGAGTGTCAACTTTCCTGTTTGGCTATCGGTCAAATTAGCCCCGGTATTTTCCAACGTGTAAACAAAATTGGCAGACATTGTTTTGTATGCATTAATTTTGTCGCTTGCCCTTTGTAACAATTCTTGAGGAGTCTCTTTTTGAGCAAAGGCAATGATGGAAATCATACTTAATATTACAACAATAACCATTTTTTTCATAACTTTTTCAAATAATTAGATTAGTATAACAAGATTTTTTATTCGATAAATTCAACAATCGTGCAAATATATAAGATTTTTTCTCATTCGAAAAGAGAAAATGAAAGATAATCGCATTTTCCAAAAAAATCAAAAGCCCGCATCGGGGAGATACGGACTTTCGTGAAAAACATTAACCAAAACAATCCACTATGAGAAACTTAACATGAGAAAAGATCCCTTTTTTCCGCTG
>JAIRTP010000028.1 GCA_031254805.1 Bacteroidales bacterium | reverse complement strand
CAAAGTTTCTGTTTGTAACAACAAGAGAATCAGAAGAAATAAGGTTTTCAAAGGGGGCTACAAAGCAGGAAAATCGACCATGGGATAGTTTTATGGCTTTAAATTACACATTGTCGTTAACGACAAAGGCAAGTTGCTCAATTTTGTCATCGCACCCGGAAATGTTGATGATAAAGAGCCGATTAAGAATGAAAGATTTTTAGAAAAAATATTCGGATTTTTTTTGCCGACAAAAGAAGCCTTCCATAAAAGTTGAATTTCAAAAATATACGCCACAACTCGCGCTTATCCCGAACTCAGGTTATTAAGGAATACTCCGGCAAATTAAAATCTCAAGAAGTGCAAGCTTAAAGTCGCCTACGATGGAATAGATCAAAAAACTGGTTACTTAATTTTTGCGCGCTTGATCTGAAAAGAAATAGTTCGTGCTATGAAAAAAATCCGTATCTTTACACTCTCTAATCCTAATGGTTATGAAAGGGCTTAAATCTTTTTTATCGCTTACACGGGGAGAACAGAATGCAATCATTGTTCTTTCCATATTGATCTTCGTGGCGGTAATTGTCAATTTTTTTATCCAAAAACGACCTCCAAACGTTATGGATCAAGCGATTGTTATTGCTTGGGAACAAGATGTTAACAAATTTTATGCTGCGCAGGAACTTGCCGCCAAGCGTAATGATTCTTTGCGTGAAGCGAGTAAGCAACGTAGAGAGCGAGAATATACTGCGCATTATGCAAATTATCCGGCAGGAGGCGTTGCAACGCAACAAAAATCTGTCGATTATTTTCTTTTTGATCCTAATGACGCTACTCAAGAAGAATTTATGCAATTGGGATTTAGCGAAAAACAAGCGAATGCTATTATCAATTATCGCGAAAAAGGGGCGATATTTCGAACAAAGACTGATTTTCAGAAAGTTTTTGTAGTGTCCGACGCCATGTTTGAAAAGTTGGAGCCATGGATTTCATTGCCAAAACAAATTAATTATGAAGAAGAAATGATCGAAATGGGAGTGGAGACATCTAAGTCGTTAATAGAGCTTAATAGCGCAGATACTACACAGTTGAAACAGGTAAAGGGAATAGGTTCCGTATTGTCAAGACGTATTGTAGAATATAAGGAAAAATTGGGCGGATATTATTCGGTATATCAATTATTGGATATCAATGGAATTGACATGGAACGTTTTGCCGAGATAGAATCCTTTTTTGTAGTTGACGCGTCAGGATTGAGAAAGATAGATTTAAACCGGGATGATTTTAAAACGATGTTGAAACATCCTTATCTTGAATATTATATTGTAAAGGCTATTTTTGAGCAAAAAGATAAAATCGGTTCGTTTTCGTCGGTGGAAGATGTCCGAAAAATTGCGCTTGTTTACGACGACCTGTATGCTAAGATTTCTCCTTATTTAACAGCAACAATTGATTGACCCCATGAAAAAAATGACTATATGTATCACATTATTGTTTGTGGTTTTGGAATTATTTTCACAAAAAGATTTAACGCCTTCTATGCTGAACGATTCCATGATCGAAGCAAGAAAACGCGATCATAACGCGTCTGTACAATTTGGAAAAGAGGGATTGAGATTGGCGAAACAAATGGCGGATACGCTCATGCTTGCCGTTATTTCGGACAATTTGTCGGGGACTTATATTTTAATGGGAAAAAATGACAGCGCATTGATTTATTTGAATGAAGCGTTGTATTGGTATCAATTTTGCGGAAGCGATAAAGATATGTTATGGTGTCGTTTTTATTCGGGAATTATTCATGCGCAACAAGGCTTGCCTGATACGGCAATTTATATCTATCAAGATATTCTTCAATATTCCGATATAAAAGAAATTTCCAATCTTTATCCTATGGTATTGATCAATTTAGGGAACGCTTATTACCATAAAGCAATGTATAATAGCGCTGCAAGCGTATATGTTCAATCCAGAGATTATTATCGGATAATCAATGATACAAGCGGTTTTATCAGTTCATCAATCAATCTTGGAGGCGTGTTGAATACGGTAAATCATTTTGATTCTGCCGTCGTTGTATTGTTGGAAGGGTTATATTGGGCGGAACAGAATAAAAATATATTGCGAAAAGCTTCTTTACAGGTTAATCTTTGCGAATCTTGGCAAGGACTCGGAAAATTTAACGACGCGTTGAAGACCATTGAAGAGGTTATTGTAATCAGAGAAGGAGCAAAAGATTCGATTGGATTATCAAATAGCTACCGGACAAAAGGAAATTTACTTATCGGTAAGGGAGAATATGAACGCGCCAATAACTTTTTCATGAAAAGTTTGAAAATAGACGAAGCGCTCTCTTTGCCGGTCAATATGGCGTATACTTATTGTTTGATTGGAAAAAGCTTGCAATGGAAAGGCGATTTTTTCGGTTCGATAGCTTATTTTCAACAAGGATATGATATTGCGGAAGAGATAAAAGCCGGACAGGAAATGAAGATGGCGTTAATTAATCAAGCAATATCTTGGAGCGCTCTCGGCGACTTGGATCAGGCAAATTATTACTTGAAAAGACATGATAATTTAATGGACTCGTTGCAATATATAGATTTAATAACTTTTACTAATCAGAAATATCCGTTGTCGACCGATGCAAAAAGCAACGCGTCTTCTACGCGCCGGAATTGGCATTCTCTTCTTTTTCTTTCGTTTATCGTAAATCTTTTTTTGCTCTATATGATTTTTAGGGCAAGACATTCAAGAAATTATAATTCATGATGAAAAAAATCGTCTCCGCATGGATCGTTCCTGTGACATTATTGCTCGGCTTTTGGCTTTTAAAGTTAGCAGAGACGGTTTATGATATTGACTTGCGTTTTTTAGGCGTCTATCCGCGAGAACTAAAAGGGTTGGCAGGGATCATAACCGCTCCGTTTATACACGGAAGTTTTGAACATTTAATAGCTAACTCATTAGCATTTTTGCTTTTAAGTACGGCTCTTTTTTATTTTTACAAAGGCGTTTCCATACAAGTTTTTATTTACACATGGATTTTTAGCGGACTTTTTATTTGGCTTGTCGCGCGTCCGGCTTGGCATATCGGCGTAAGCGGAGTGATCCATGGATTATTTGCTTTTCTTTTTATGAGCGGATTGCTTCGTCGAAGTAAGGAGTTGATAGCCATTAGTTTGCTTTCCGTTTTTCTTTATGGAGGAATGGTATGGGGATTTATTCCTGAGTTTTTTCCGGGTAAAAATGTATCGTTTGAAGGGCATGGCGGAGGATTGCTTGCCGGATTGGTTTTAGCTATTGTCTATCGTAAAAAAGGGCCGCAGAAAAAAGAGTATCAATGGAATGATGATGAAACGGATATTCCGTACCAAAAATCGACGTTGAAAATTGTGATTGATAAAGGTATTCCTTTTATAAAGGGCGTATTTGAACCTTTCGCTTATACGCAATATTTGGACGGACATAAAATCTCTTCCAGCGATGTTTTTGACGCTGATGCGTTGGTCGTTAGAACGCGAACTAAATGCGATAAAAAACTGTTGGAGGCCTCAAGCGTAAAATTTATTGCTACCGCGACAATAGGATATGATCATATTGATGTTGATTATTGCAAAAAAAATAATATTCATTGGGCGAATGCGCCCGGATGCAACAGCTCTTCGGTTATGCAATATGTCGCCGCCGTTCTCTCTATGTTGGCTTTAGAGAAAGGTTTTAACCCTCAAGGTAAAAAAATCGGTATTATCGGCGTGGGACATGTTGGAAAAAAAGTCGCTTTTTTGGCCGAGCTTTTTGGAATGAAACCGTTGCTGTATGATCCGCCGCGCGCTTTACGAGAAGGATTTGACTGGTTTACTAATTTGGAAACTATTCAAAGCGAAGCTGATATCATTTCATTTCATGTGCCCTTGAAATATATCGGACAAGACGCTACTCATCATTTTGCGGATGAATATTTTTTTAGAAATCTGAAAAAGAATCCGTTCATTATCAATACAAGTAGGGGAGAAGTCGTGGATGAATCAGCCCTTATGAACGCTTTGAGCAGGAATTTGATCGCAGGATATGTATTGGACGTTTTTGAGAATGAGCCGAAGATCAATAAAGCGGTTATTGAGAAAAGTTTTATTTCGACGCCTCACATTGCCGGCTATTCTTGCGACGGCAAAGCAAACGGAACCTCGTCGTCTGTCAGGGAAGTTTCTCGTTTTTTGAATTTGCCTCTCTCAGAATGGGAAGTTCCCATGTTGCCTAAACCGGATAATCCTTTGATCTATTCCAAGAATTACGACGGTTTTTGGCTTTTGGTTCATGCTGTTTTATCTACTTATAATATTGCGCAAGATGATTACAAATTACGCTCTCATCCCGAACAATTTGAATTTTTTCGAAACAATTATCCGAATAGAAGAGAATTTGAAGTTTTTACTGTCGTTTTACAAAAACATATTTCTTCCGATATCCGGGAAAAATTAAAAGCGTTAGGATTTCATATTTCAGATCATCTTCTAAATTAATTGCTATTCATCAATGCGTCGCATCCGGCTTTAAATAGAGAGGATTGCGAATCTTGTTTTGTATAGATGAATTTATGTCTGCTTTTTCCCGAACAACCTGTGGGAAGAAACTGTACATATTCGAGAAATATCATATCCGGAGATGTTTCTGTTTGAATATTGAAACGTTTGGCAATTTCAGCCAATTGTTCCAAATTGTCGTATTCTAAAGGAGAATCTACGACCTTTGAAAATTGTTGAATGATTTTTGTCGTATTGGTAAAACTTCCTCCGGTTTCAAAAGGAAACGAATCAGGAAGAATAATATCGGCTATTTTTGCAGTTTCCGTTAAAAAATAATCCTGTACGACGATAAATTCCGCATATTTCAATATGTCTTGATGCGATTCGTCTTTGACGCAACCTATCGGGTCTTCGCCAAAGATAAATACATTTTTACTTGCTCCCGACATGATGGATCTTTCTACGTCGACAGGAGAAATGTCGATATCGTCGAAATTCCATAACGTTTTTAATTGAGTTAAATATCTGTCGTCGAAAATTTGACGTCCAACCCCAAAACGACTGTTAATTCCCATGTCGAACAATCCTTGCGTATTGTTTTTCTCTTTTAAATCCAAAACGCCGCTGGAAGGAACGCCATTTTTTCCGCTTAATAAAAACAGATTGAGAACTTCTCGAGCGCAATGCTCAGTGATATCGCTTTCGGAGAAGATAACGACAGGATTTGGCTCTTTCAAAAAGGAAACGACGAAATCAAATACTATTTCATCCGAAACACCCGCTTGCTGAAGTAATTTGCCATATTCTTCTTTCAATAGTTGCATTTTGTAATCGTTGAATTCTTCCGATAAAGCCTGAACGAATATGCCTTGTTGTAGATCGTGAAAAACCAAATAATGATTGATTGCTTTTATGAAAGAGTAATAACTATTTATAATTATCTGTTTGTCAACATGCTCGCATTCGTTTGGCAAAATATGAATTGAAGTTACTGGAATGTTTTTCTCATTTCTTATCTGTTGCAGAAGCGAAACGATGAGCGGATTTGCCTGCGCAACGCCGTTTCCCAAAATTGTTATAGCGCTACACCCTTCTAATTCATTAAGTTGTACATTGTCGTTTTTATCTAAATCATACCAACCTTTATTTTGTTCGAAGTAATGAAAACTTCCGATATTATTCGATCTGAAAACTGTTCGGCTAAGTTTTTGAATTTGATACAACATTTCGTTGCTTAATCTTGCTCCTGCGAAGAATGCATTTTCATTAGGATTGGCGTTTTTTATAGCGGTTGCAATGATGTCGAGAGCTTCGTTAAATGAGATTTCTATCAATTCTTCTCCGATTCTTTTTAATGGTTTCGTTAATCGGGTACATTGTCTTAACTGTTCTGGAAAATTTCCCATTTTAGGAGAGATCAAGCCGTAATTATTGATCAATCCGGTTCGAGGAATAACCCGTTCAATCTTATTTTGTTTGCATCGCAATGAAATTTCAAACCCTTCAGAACTATAAAAATCAATTGAAGGAAAAGTCGTATCTTGATAATTGTCAGCCATATTTTGAATAAATCGTTGTTAAACTAATATCGACATATGTAAAAAACAAAGTTAGTATAAAAACAGTATGAAAATAAAAATGAGATCAAAAGGAGGTATGACAAATGGCATTGATAAAAAACAAATTGAAAATGTTAATATTTTTTGATAACTATTGACGTAAGGATAAGTTACGTTCTTATTAAGAAGCTACCTTTGAATTTTATAAGCAATATTGTATTTAAATAGAGTGATTTAAAACATTTTCTATTCTAAAATAGCTCCAGCTTGGCGCTGAATTTGATTAAAAGGGAAAAATATATTGATTTTTAAGAAATAATTTATTTATAAACCAAAAGAAATAGTTCTTACAGAAAAAATGAAAAAAGAAATTAAATTCAGTCTTGTATATCGCGATATGTGGCAGTCGTCGGGAAAATATGTGCCGCGAAAGGATCAATTAGTTCGAATTGCGCCTGCAATCATAGATATGGGATGTTTTGCACGCGTTGAAACAAATGGAGGAGCATCTGAGCAAGTCAATCTTTTGTATGGAGAAAATCCAAACGATGCGGTACGAGCGTTTACCAAACCATTTAATGAAGCAGGTATTCAGACGCACATGCTCGACAGAGGATTGAACGGGATTAGGATGAATCCCGTCCCCGCGGATACACGTCGACTGATGTATAAGGTGAAAAAAGCGCAAGGCGTTGATATATCCCGTATTTTTTGCGGCTTGAACGATGCTCGCAATATCATTCCTTCTATAAAATGGGCGCAAGAAGCGGGAATGATCGCGCAAGCAACCATGTGTATGACCTATTCCGACGTTCACACTGTCGATTACTATATCAATTTAGCAGAAGAGTTGATCGCTGCGGGAGCCGACGAAATTTGTTTGAAAGATATGGCGGGAATCGGTCGTCCGGCGCAATTGGGAAAGATTGTTCATGCAATTAAAACGGCGCATCCGGAAGTGATCGTTCAATATCACGGTCATTCTGGTCCCGGTTTTTCTGTCGCTTCGATGTTAGAAGTAGCAAAGGCGGGCGTCGATTATCTTGATGTTGCTATGGAGCCGCTTTCTTGGGGAATGATTCATCCCGACGTGATTACTATTCAGGCGATGTTGAAAGACGCGGGCTTTTTAGTCCCAGATATTAATATGAAAGCTTATATGGAAGCGCGTTCCTTGACGCAAAATTTTATCGACGATTTTTTAGGATATTTTATCGACGATCGTAATCATTTGATGTCTTCCTTGCTTGTCGGCAGCGGTTTGCCCGGAGGCATGATGGGCTCTTTGATGGCAGATTTGAAAGGCGTTCACGTTGGAATCAATTCCTATTTGAAAGGAGAGAATAAACCTGAAATATCTGAAGATGAATTGTTGATTATGTTGTTTGAAGAGGTGCAATATATCTGGCCGAAGATGGGAAATCCGCCGTTGGTGACGCCGTTTAGCCAATATGTTAAAAACGTCGCTTTAATGAATGTCATGTTTATGATCAAGGGACAACCTCGTTGGAGCATGATCGACAATAATACTTGGGGAATGATCTTGGGAAAAGCAGGAAAATTGCCGGGAAAATTGGACGATGAAATCATTGCTTTGGCGAAGAAGAATAATTTTGAATTCTTTGAAGGTAATCCTCAAGATAATTATCCGGATGAATTGCCAAAATATATTGCGGAGATGGAGGCAAACGGATGGAATAGAGGAGAAGACGATGAAGAATTGTTTGAATTTGCTATGCATGAACGCCAATATCGCGATTATAAATCGGGCGAAGCAAAGAGACGTTTTAACAAAGAACTGGAAACGGCTATCAGAGAGAAATATTCCAAAAAAAGCGTTGAAGTTCCTGATTTGAGGATTTTGAAATATCCTAATGCGGAACCTATCGAGTCGCCATATTCCGGACGCGTGATTTGGGAATTGGATTTTTCCGATCATTCCATTGAGCCGATACATGGTAAAAAGATTCAGGAAAATGATATCTTATGCACAGTACAAACGAATTACGCTTTAGAACCTGTTATCAATTTTGTGAATGGTCGCATTGTCGGTATTGAGAAAAAACAGGGCGATTTGGTACGAAAAGGAGAGGTGCTGGCTTATGTTCAGTCTTAATGTATGGAACCGTTCGTATTAAGGAAATGGCGTTTGGAAGATGCCGAATCTCTTGCCGAACAGGCTAATAATATAAAAATATGGAATAATGTGCGGGATTATTTCCCGCATCCTTATTCTTTGCAAGACGGAAAAGAGTATATCGGCATGGTTCTTTCGCAATCAAACCCTGCCGTCAATTTGGCTATAGCAGTGGAAGGAAAGGCGGTTGGAGGAGTTGGAATGGTTATTTTTAACGATGTTGAGCGTGTAACGGCCGAAATCGGATATTGGTTGGGAGAACGTTATTGGGGAAGAGGTATTATGACCGGAGCGGTAAAACAGATGTCGCAATATGTTTTTCAGAATTTTGATGTAATAAAACTTTTTGCGCCTGTTTTTGAGTTTAACACAGCTTCGATGAGAGTGTTGGAAAAAGCCGGTTATCAAAAGGAGGCTATTCTGAAAAAGGCCGCCGTCAAGAATGGAAAAATAATTGATATACATTATTATAGTTTGTTTAAACAGACATATCATGAGAAATATTAATACATTGATAATTATGTTTTTATCAATAGTTATGTTTATGATTTCTTCATGTGGAAATGCTTCGCAAAAAAACGAACATAAAAAGAATGAAATGGATACTACGCAACGACTATTGCCGATAGAAGGAGCCTATAATGTGCGCGATTTGGGCGGATATAAAACGGCTGACGGCAAACATGTTAAATGGAATAAAGTGATCCGATCCGGCGATTTGAATCATCTGACGAATAAAGATTTGGACTATTTTGCAATTTTGGGAATTGTTTCTTATGTCGATTTTCGCGATATTGCCGAAATCAGATCGGCGCAAGACAGGCGCCCTGTTACTTTGAAAAATTATCACGAATTGAATATCAGTCCCGGAAATACAAGCGATTTGCAAGATTTTGCGAATACAGATTTATCGCATTATATGGTGGAGATCAACGAAATGCTTGTGAGAGATTTTCAGGAAACTTATGCTGAGTTCTTTCAAATATTAATGAACGAAGAGAATGTTCCGCTTCTATTTCATTGTACGGCGGGAAAGGATAGAACGGGATTTGCCGCCGCATTGTTCTTGTCCTCTTTAGGAGTCGACAGAGAAACGGTCATGTATGATTATCTTTTGTCGGCAAAATATGTGAAAAAGAAATATGCGCCGATTGTTGAACGTTATCCTTCATTAGAGCCGGCTTTGACCGTAAAACGGGAATATTTGCAAGCTGCATTCGACGTGATCGATCATGAGTTTGGCGGAATGGATAATTATCTTGTCAATCATCTGCGCATTAACCTGCATAAAATGAGAGCGCTCTATACGGAATAGTAGATTCAGATGTTGAAAAATATCATTTTTGATTTTGGCGGCGTAATCATTAATATCGATTACCACCGAATAGCAAAAGCGTTTAGTTTGTTGGGAATTAAAAACTTCAACGAAATATTTTCTCAAGCCGCGCAATCCGATTTAATTGATAGATTGGAGTTAGGAGCTATCTCTCCAAAGGATTTTAGAAATGAAATCCGCCGATTGGCGCGACAAGAGTTGAGCGACGAGACGATTGATCGCTCTATGAACGCTATTCTGTTGGATTTGCCTGCGGAGCGTATCGAATTGTTGCAAAATTTAAAGAAGCATTATCGACTGTTCTTATTCAGCAATACCAACAAAATCAATTATGACTGTTATTATAATAGTTTAAAAGAACGTTATGGATTTGATCTTTTCAAAGAACTTTTTGAAAAAGCTTATTTTTCTCATGAAACAGGAATGAGAAAGCCCGATCCGGATTCATTTCGATTTATTCTGAATGACAGCCGTTTACTTTCTTCCGAAACACTTTTTATTGATGACAGCCAACAACACATCGCCGGAGCGCAACAAGCCGGATTGCAAACGATTTGGCTGCATGATGATATGAAAATCAATATGCTATTTGATGAAAAATATTGTTTGAAACAAAATTATTGCTGACTTCTATCATTAGATATCAGCCCTGATTTTTGGCGGGCAGAAAATATTTACCGGATAATAATAATTTGAAGAATCTTCTAATTTTTCATTTTTAAACGCCACTTTTTCTTTATATATTTGCATGAATTAAACAATTAATAAAATTATTTGATTATGAATAGATTATGTTGCTTTTCGTGCCTGATTCTATTTTCTATCATTTCAATGAATGTTATGGCTCA
>JAIRTP010000110.1 GCA_031254805.1 Bacteroidales bacterium | reverse complement strand
AACAAAGCTGCATTAACCGGCACGTTTTCCAGTCCGAATCCTGCCGCACCTTTAAATACGGGCAGAGGAAAATCGCGAACGGGAGCGAATATAGCGGCCAAAGTAAGAACTAAACCGATAGTGGATACGACACTTAGCATGGATTTAGCCGATACTTTGCTTCCAATAGCGGCGCCAATAAGCCGTCCTATCAACATTAAAAACCAGTAAGTTCCTGCAACAGAGCCGGCAATAGCTTCCGCATTACTCTTTAATACGTTCAAATCGGGATTTTGCAACCATTTTTGCAGTATATTAGGAATGCCGACTTCAACGCCAACATATACAAAAATACCAATAGCGCCCAGAATAAAGTGACGGAACGATAGCGGGCTGTATTGAGAAGACTGAGCCGTTTCCTGTTTCGCCTTGGCCTTTTCAGGAATATCGGTCAATACAATCACAATAAAAGCGAAAGCGAAGATGGCCAAAGCTGTATACATCAACGGAAATACGTGGCTGATTTTGGCTTCTGCGATAGTAGTAGGAATCAAAATACCGGTTAAGATAACAACAGCCGTACCGCAAAGAGAGTTGAACGAACCTCCAATCTGAATCAGTTGATTCCCTTTATTTCCGCCGCCGCCAAGTGAATTTAACATCGGATTTACCACTGTGTTGAGCAAGCACATGGAAAAACCGGCTACCAAAGCTCCCACTAAATACACCACAAAAGCGCTAATTCCCGGAATTATCCCGGAGATTGTTTGAATGCCCACGCCGACAAAACCGACGGTAATAGCAATAAGCGATGTCTTTTTGTACCCAAGCCTCTGAAGCAGATTCCCTGCAGGATAACCCATTGCGGCATACGCAATGAAATTAGCAAAAACGCCAAGCGTTCCCATCCAGTTCGGGACGGTAAATTGATTTTTTAAAATATCACCCACAGGCGATGCCAAATTGGTTACATATGAAATCATTCCGAAGAGAAAAATCATCGCAATGATAGGTACCAATTGTTTCTTTTGAGTTGTCGTCATAATATTTATAAGAATTTTGATTATTTATATTAATTTATTATTCGCTCTTTCCGGCGCAGAGTAGATATTTCCTAACGTTCCGAAACATTCCATAAAAAACTCTTTTAATTGCCGAATATTCATATAAATCAATTCGATTTTTAATTGTTCAAAACACTAAAATGAAATTCAATCGCATGATTGTATTGCTTTCCCGGACGCAATATAGAACTTGGAAATCCTAAAATGTTCGGCGCGTTCGGGCTGTATTGCGCTTCAAGGCAAAAAGCTTCTCGTTTGCTATATTTTTTTCCTTTTTTACCGGGAAATTTCGATGAAAGAAAATTTGCGCTATAGAGATGAACTGTCGGATAACTGCTCCTCATTTGCATCAATATTCCGCTTTCAGGTTCAAAAACTTCGGCTATTAAATCTAATATTCCGTCGTCCTGCTTTTTAATCAGAAAACTTTGGTCGTAACCGTTTCCCATCCGGAGTTGTCCGTTTTCTTGAGAAATATCTTTTCCGATCGCTTTGAAATCTCGAAAATTGAAAGGCGTATTTTGAACGGGAGCAATTTCTCCGGTTACGATGCACCCCTCTTTCATAGGCAAAAAATTATCGGCATAAATCGCAAGTTGTTGATTCAATATGGAACCGGTTCCATTTAAGTTAAAATAAGCGTGATTAGCAAGGCTTATGGGAGTAGCTTTATCTGTTTCCGCAGTAAACTCAATCCGTAAGTTATTGTCATCATCCCAACGATAACGCACTTTTACACTTACTGTTCCGGGAAAACCTTGATCTCCGTCAGGGCTTATTAGAGAAAATGAAACGCCGTCGTCCTCTTCGCGGCTATCCCAAACTCTATGCGAAAATCCTTCTTTCCCACCGTGAAGCGCATACGATTCATTATCAGAATCTATTTTATATTTTTTGCCGTCTACCTCAAATGTTGCATTCTCAATTCTGTTGGCAAAACGTCCAATCGTTGCGCCCATATATGCGGTATCTGACAGATATCCTTCCAAAGAATTATATCCGAGCACAACGTCCTCTTTTACGCCTGATTTTTCGGGAACAACGGCAGAAACCCATGTCGCGCCGTAATTAATAAAAGCAACGCTATTGCCATGTTTGTTCGCTACGGTAAAAAGTTCGACGATCTTACCGTCTATTTTCCCAAAAATGCTCTTTTTTATCTCCATAAATTTTCAGGATAAACTTTTTGAGCGACTAATTCTTTGATTTTCTCAATGGTAAAAGGTTTATCTTCCTTATAAGTTACTCCAAACCACTGGGACGCCGTATCCAAAATTTTTACTGTAACATGCTTTTCCTGAATTAAGTGATCAATCAATAACGGAATGAAAAATTCGGATTTAGGTTCGTCCCCATGTTGATCAAGAAAAGTTTTAAAAAAGCATTCGGAATACTCAAAATAATCCGGCGTAAGCCCCCAGAAATTCATCGAAACGGGCGTGTTTTCAGGAATAACATGCCATGACCCGTCCGGATCTTGATATTTGACGCCGTCCGGAAAACGTTCAACCCTTGTCCTTTCGTAAATGCTTGCGAGGAAATTATTTTCATTCGCCTGACAAACGCCGCGTGCAACCGATCCGCTCTCTGATAAAGTGTTTTGGATACGGAATCCAACCATTGCATACCGACCTTTTTTATTTTCGACTTGTTGAAGAAAACCAGCAATAGATTCAAACGAATTTCGCCCGTAAAAATCGTCGGCATTGATAACGCAAAAAGGTTCATGGATGGCGTCCTTTGCCATCAAAAGCGCATGATTAGTTCCCCAAGGTTTTTCTCTTCCTTTGGGCGTTTGATAACCTTCCGGCAGATACTCCAACTCTTGAAATACGATTTCCACTTGAATTTTATCTGCAAAACGACGATTAACGAATTCTCTGAAATCGTTTTCAAAACTGTGACGTATTACAAATACTACTTTCCCAAATCCGGATTTTATGGCGTCATAAACGGAATATTCCATAATCGTTTCACCCGAAACGCCTACGCCGTCCATCTGTTTAAGTCCGCCGTATCTACTGCCCAATCCTGCTGCAAGCACGAGTAATGTCGGTTTCATATATTTATATTTTTTTTACCTACATGATTTTATCTCAAAAACGGATAATACTTCATCAGACATACAATGATTCAGTTGCAAAGTTATGTATTATTTTTTACAAATGTAAGATCTTCCAAAATCCGGCTTTAAATTCTACTTGTACGCTATATTTGAACCGTAAAGGACGCAATAGCTTTTCACAAAGAATACAAAATGCTGGGGGATTGCCACATCGCTCGCCTCTTGCTGGTGACGATGTTTCGCGATAATCTCCTTCTTTTTCAACTTTATGAACCCAAAATAATCTACCAATAAATAGAAATTATTTTAGTCGTTTAGACTTTAAAGTTTGGAATTTGGAGTTCTGGATTCAAGCCGAAACCCAGAAGGTTCAACTTTAAACTTCATCACCGACCGCTGTTCAACATATTATTTGACAGGTTCCGACAGCGCTGTATACCGCATGACCATCTCATCACTGTCAACGTATTTTATTCCGAAATCTAATTAGTTGCTTTCGCCGGTGTAAAAATCGGAGGTTAATCCGAAAGAGCCCTGATACAGATCGCCATCCTGCGATTTGCCAATATTGATACCTGTAATAACCACATCGCCGGCTACGGTTTGCATGGGTATTGTAAACGAAAGAGAGCCGGTCGGATTTATCAGCGTGGTCTCAAGTTTGGACGTGATAAAAATTATTCCGTTGTCAAGAGTGATCTTCAGTTTTGTACCCTTATCTACGGATTCTACTGTCAGCGTTCCTTCGTCTTTCGCATCCGGCGTTTCGGGCCAGCCGTCACCAGTGTGGTCTATTACCGCGTCCTTTTCGTCGATATAATATTCCACGATATATGTGTATTCTCCTTCGGCTCTTTCGCCTAAATCCTTATTGCAGGAAACCGATAAAATACAAACAGACAACGCTGTTAATGTTTTAATAAATGATTTTGATTT
>JAIRTP010000048.1 GCA_031254805.1 Bacteroidales bacterium | reverse complement strand
CAGATATGATTTTAATAAAAGTCGATGAATACGGCTGTATAGAGGAAGGATGTCAGGAAAACGATGCGGGTATGGAAAATCCGGAGGGTGAAGCGAAACTTTTCAGAATTTTTCCCAATCCGGCGAAGGAAACCGTCTTGATTACCGCTGTAGATATCATGGAACAGATAGAATTGTATGATTTATCCGGCCGAATTCTCAGAACTGTTACGCCGAAAACGATAAAAACGGAATTGAAACTTGGCAATCTCTCGTCGGGCGTTTATCTGCTAAAGGTCCGGTTGAAAAACGGCGGAACGAAAACCGAGAAATTAATTATACAATAAAAACTCTCTATGAGAAATAAAAGAATAAACTAATATCATGTCGACTTAATATTGTCTGATAAAGTTTTTTTAGTTTTATCCGTGTATTTTCATTTATAAACTGCCAATTAATTTTGGTCTCTTTATTATTCTTTGCTATGCTTTTACCTCTTTTTTCACGGTCTCCATATCTCTGATTCTCCTGTTGAGACATTGACGATTCAATACATGTAATTCAATCTCTGCCATATTCAGCCAACTTCCATGTTTGGGCATATAAATGAATTTATTGCTGTCCGGTAAAATTTGTACCTTTGCTCATTGACCATAATTTTATGGTTTAGTAGCACAAAATTAGCCAAAAAAGGGCTGACTTCCATCATCGGAAATCAGCCCTGATTTTTTGCCCCCCCCCCAAGTATTTACCGGACAGTAATAAAATATTTTCTATTTCAGCGGTATTCTCGCTTGTACCAATAGTGATAAATTCTCTAAATTTGCTCTGCTTTTATCTACGACAACTATGGATGTAGCGCCAGATTTATTTTTACGTTTGAGTATAAACATGCCTGCGAAAGTAATAAATTACATCAATTCACCCAAAATGGCATAAATTAAGAGATTAAATAAGTGATTATAAAAATATTACGGATTCAATTCTTGAAAGTTGACGAAGTCGAGAAGAAGACTTTCGGTTGACAGTCCTTCCATGCTGTAATTTTGTACAGGTCAAATTTATTTGATCAGTATTTCTCATATTCAAAAAAATACTACTTTTGTATAAAATTCAACACAATGATCTCTTTCTTTAGTGATTTTATCTCATTATTTTTCCCAAATTTGTGTTGTGCCTGCGAGGAGTCTTTGCACAAGAACGAAGAGGTAATTTGCATGCTTTGTCTTAATTCTCTGCCCAAAACCGATTTTCATCTCAATAAAGAGAATCCCGTCGCTGAAATATTTTGGGGAAAAGTTCAGATCCATGCCGCCACGGCGTATTATTATTTTAACAAAGGCTCCAAAGTACAATATCTCATTCATCAATTGAAATATAAAGGACGGAGAGAAATTGGAATTTTTATCGGAGAACAAATGGGGAACGAATTAAAACAATCTGAATTCTTTAAAAATATCGACCTGATCATTCCTGTTCCATTACATCCCAAAAAAGAACGGAAAAGAGGCTACAATCAAAGCGAAATGTTTGGACTGGGATTGGCAAAAAGTTTGAAAATACCTTTATCATCGCAATTTCTTGTTCGTAAAGAATTTACTGATACGCAAACTAAGAAAAGCCGCAGCGATCGGTGGAAAAATGTTGAAAATGTTTTCGCTATCAAAAATCAGGAATCATTAGCGGGAAAACATATTTTGCTTGTCGACGATGTTATTACAACCGGTTCAACTTTGGAAGCTTGTATACGAGCTTTATCTGAAATAGAAAACGTAACCATCAGCGTATCAGCCATTGCGACAGGGGTGGGATTGTGATTTCAATATTTATAAATGACTGATCCTGAATATTATAATATTCTTTCTCTCATCAACGCTATTTTTGTGCCTAAAAAATGCCAAATCTCTTACCTTTGCAAAAAGAACTTAATTTATTAGGATGAAAATAGTCGTAACAGGCGCAAATGGACAATTAGGATCGGAAATAAAACGATTGGCAAACAATCAGGCAACGCATCAATTTATTTTTACCGATAGAGAAGAATTGGATATTACGAAGAATGAAGAACTTGTCACTTTTTTTTCGAAAGAAAGACCTGAAATCGTGATTAATTGCGCCGCTTATACGCAGGTAGACCAAGCTGAAATAGATCAAGAAAATGCAACGTTGTTGAATATTACCGCCGTAGAAAATCTCTCTGCATTATCTGCCAGAAACCGCTTCTTTTTGGCGCATATCTCTACAGATTACGTTTTCGACGGAAAATCGCATACGCCGATCAAAGAAGATCATTCGATGGCGCCGGAAAGTTTTTACGGACTCAGTAAAGCCTCCGGAGAGGTTCAGATGCGGTTAAATGCAAATCACGGAGCGATTATTCGTACTTCGTGGCTTTATTCCTCTTTTGGTCAAAACTTTGTAAAAACCATGTTGCGGCTGAGAAAAGAAAAAGATACGATTCGGGTAGTTTGCGATCAAATCGGCACTCCTACTTATGCGGCAGATTTGGCAAATTTTATTCTCATGCATCTCGAAGAAATGTATGCTGTTAACGGCGTCGAAACTTATCATTTCTCCAATAGCGGCGTTGCTTCGTGGTATGATTTTGCGCATGCTATTTTTGAAATAAAAAATATTCCGGTGGATTTAATTCCGATTGTTACAGAAGAATATCCGACTTTGGCGCCGCGTCCTTCATTTAGCGTGTTGGATAAAACGAAGATCAGCGAGCGTTTTCAATCCATTCCACGCCATTGGAAAAAGGCGTTGGAAGATTGTTTGAAAAGATAAATGACACTTGAACATGGAAGGAAAAGTCATTAAAACGGCATTTATGATTGGAGCGGGGAATGTTGCTTGGCATCTTTCAACGGCATTACAACAACAAGGCATTGCGTTTTCGGGAATTTATAATCGAACGAAGGCCTCCGCATTGCAGCTTGCCGAAAAGCTCCAATGTGCTTTTTTCTCCAGTATGCATGAAATTCCGAACGACGTCGATATCTATTTTATTACTACTTCTGACCAATCTATCGTTCCCATAAGCGAAGAACTACCTGAGAACAACGGAATTGTGGTTCATGTCTCTGGATCGACCGCTATAAATGTCATTGATAAAAAGCATCAGCGAAGAGGCGTCTTTTATCCATTACAAACTTTTAACAAAGAACGGGAAGTTGATTTTCATAAAATTCCTATTGCAATTGAGGCGACAAACGAATCCGATGAAAAAATATTGGAACGACTTGCTTTACGGCTTTCCGAGACAGTCATAAGTTTGACTGAAGAACAGCGACAAGCGTTGCATGTTGCCGCAGTTTTTGCTTCTAATTTTACCAATTACATGCATGCTTTATCGGCGGATATTCTTAAAAGCAATCATCTAGATTTCAGACTATTAATGCCGCTTATTCAAGAAACGGCTAAACGTGCCGGAGAAACCGACAACCCTTTTTCTGCTCAAACCGGCCCGGCGGTGAGAAATGACTTAATCACGATCCAGAAACATTTGGATTTTTTATTTCCGAACGAGAAACTGAAAAATATATATCAATTTCTGACGGAAGCGATCATAAAAGAGTATAAGCAATAAAAATATTGAACAAATTGGCGTGATTTTTTTATTTGTTGCGAACGCATACCGGGTTATGCGATTAGGTAATAGCCTTCTTCAAGGGTCACCTGCAAAAGTATGTGTTTGTAAAAAGAAGCAGTATCTTTGTAAAAAAAACACTCTACCAATGTCATCCTGCGAACACCTTCAAGCATTAGCCCGTTTTATTCTCCCTGAAGAAATTATAGATAACTTTGATATTGTAGGGATTGACGAAAAATCAGGAATTCTTCATATCCGTTTAGACGAACAGGCCATCCTTCCTGC
>JAIRTP010000111.1 GCA_031254805.1 Bacteroidales bacterium | reverse complement strand
TTAATAGAGATCAAAGCGCCTGTTCTTTTCATTGCAGGAAAACAAGATCCGGTCATTGCAATTGACAAAGTTATGGCGCAAGCGCATCTTCCGGATCATTCTGAACTTCTTATTCTTGGCAATACAGCTCACATGGCATTTCTCGAAGCAAGAAAAGAGTCCTTGGATATGTTGGAATCCTTTGCCGATAGATGTTTTGGTTATTAATTAGCCCTCTTCGATAAATCATTTGTAGTCCAAATTCAGGTTATATATTGCTGCAATTAAATTGAATCTAAGCGCAAAACGTCTTCGCCTGTTTCGGTATTTTTCGGCAATAATCCTGAATATCTTCACTTCTCGGAAATGTTTTCAACGGTTATCCTGATGGGAGATATTCGTTGATTCTCTTTTTTTTATCGCTTTTGGTCAAAGTCAGGAAATAAGAAGTTGGTTCGAAAGCAAAACGGCTCTTTTTTCTTACTTTAGTTGCATTTGCCCATTAAACTTACAGTGAATAATTTTCCTTTTCTTACCTTTGCACTGTTATAAACTGAATTTATGAAATTACTGATTAAGGACGTTTTGTTGAAAAATGTCGTTACAGATATTCTTGTTGAAGGAAATAAAGTTTCTCACATCGGAGAAATAGAAGATACAAATTCCATTGATAAAATCATTGACGGGCATCGCAAAGCCGCTATCCCGACATTTATCAACGGGCATACTCATTCGGCTATGACATTGTTTCGCGGATATGCCGACGATATGAGTTTGGAACATTGGTTGCAGGAAAAGATCTGGCCGAATGAAGCCAATCTCACTGATGAATTTGTTTATTGGGGGTCGCGATTAGCTTGTTTGGAAATGATCAAAAGCGGAACGACTTTGTTTCACGATATGTATTGGCATATACCGGCTACAGTCCAAGCGGTAGAAGATTCGGGAATACGCGCAGTTTTATCCACCGTTTTGATGAATACTGCGGGGAAGAAACAAGGCGAAGCATTAAAAGCGGAGGCGCAACACATGATACGGCAAAAGTTAAATTCCCGTATTCGGTTATCTATTGCGCCGCATGCCATTTATACGGTTGACGCCGAACTGCTGCAATGGGCAAAATCTTTTGCCGACGCACATAACATATTATTGCATATTCATCTCTCCGAAACCAAAACAGAGGTAGAAAATTCTAAAAAGAATTTTGGATATACGCCTGTGGAATATCTTCACTCTTTGGGAGTGTTGGGCGCTAATACCGTAGCGGCGCATTGCGTTTGGTTGACTGATCGAGATATAGAATTATTAAGCGCTGCGCGCGCAAAAGTGATTTATAATCCCAATTCTAACCTAAAGCTTGCTTCCGGTTTTAATTTCCGCTATAAAGATCTAAAAAAAGCAGACGTTTTAATTGGTTTAGGAACGGACGGTTGTTCATCGAGCAACAACCTTGATATGGTCGAAGCGATGAAAATGGCGTCGTTGTTGAGTAAAGTCGTTCATGACGATCCGACCGCCATGCCGGTGAAAGAAACGTTCGATTTGGCGACGAAAAACAGCGCAGAGATTTTCAATTTACCTCTCGGAGAGATCAAAGAAGGAAACTTGGCCGATATTTGTTTGGTCGATCTTCAACGTCCCGATATGACGCCTTGCCATCATCTACTGTCGAATATCATTTATTCTTCCAACGGAAGTTGTATCGACACAGTCATTTGCGACGGTCAGATTATTATGGAAAACAGAAAAGTCAAAGATGAGGAATTGATCTTGGAGAAAGCGTCAGAATCGGCAATGAAACTATTTTATGAATAACTTATTTATAGGATTTTACTCTATTTAGCGATTAAATTAACCTTGATACGTTGAGCGATGATGTATAAAATTCATGCCAAATAATCACAAAAGAGTTTTATTAATTTTGGCTATTTTCATGGTAATAGCGTTGTTGCCTTATTTCTTTTTAAGTTTTTTTGCAATGTACAAACGAATTTCATAAAACAAAAATAGCATAAAAGAGTTTAATAGATGACAATAAAAATCAGATCATAATGAACCTCATAGAAAGAGCGAAAGAAACGGCTGTTTGGTTGCAACAAAAATTGGGAGAAGGGATTGAAACGGCTATTATTTTAGGGAGCGGATTGGGCGATTTAGCCGATGATATACGAGACGCCGTTCGTATTCCTTATAAGGATATTCCTTATTTTCCGGTAAGTACGGCGATTGGACATAAAGGAAATTTAGTCTGCGGGATGTTGGGTAATAAAAAGGTTCTCGCTATGCAAGGCAGATTTCATTATTATGAAGGATATATGATGCAAGAGGTTACTTTCCCCATTCGCGTTTTCAGTTTTTACGGCATAAAACATTTAATCGTTTCCAATGCTGCGGGAGGAATGAATCCCGATTATCACGTCGGAGACCTGATGATTATCAAAGATCATATCAATTTGATGCCAAATCCGTTAATCGGGCAAAATATGGAGGAACTAGGACCTCGTTTTCCTGATATGACGCGCGCTTACGATCCCGAAATGATAAAAATGGCGGAAGAAGTAGCAAGGGAATTGGAGATAAAGATCCATAAGGGCGTTTATGTCGGTTCTACAGGACCGACTTTTGAAACGCCTGCAGAATATAAATATTTCAGCGCCATCGGCGGAGATGTTTGTGGAATGTCTACCGTTCCCGAAGTGATCACGGCGCGTCACGCCGGTATCCGCATCTTCGGCATGTCGGTGGTATCCAACGAAGCGTATACATTCGGAGAGGATTATAAAAATGACGGAGAAGATGTTTTAATAGAAGGAAAAAAAGCCGCAGTAAAAATGACGGCAATAGTAAAAGGTTTGATCAACAGATTATAACGATTTTCGAAAGAGAATAATTTATGAAAAAAGATATTTTGAAACGAGCGCAAGTTTGGCTGTCCGGAGAATATGATCAGACGACGCGCATGAAAGTGCAAGATTTGATCGACAATAATCTTTTGGAATTAGAAGATAGTTTTTATCGCGATTTAGAATTTGGAACGGGCGGTCTGCGCGGCATTATGGGCGTAGGAACTAATCGAATCAATGAATATACAATTGCTATGACGACGCAGGGATTGGCCAATTATCTTCGCCAATATTTTGAAGGAGAGGAGATCGCCGCCGCAATTGCTTATGATAGTCGTCATAACAGCGAACTTTTTTCGGAAGTGGCGGCAAATGTACTCTCTGCAAACGGCATTAAAGTCTATCTTTTCGATAAATTACGTCCGACGCCGGAATTATCTTTTGCTATACGACATTTCAAATGTAAAACCGGTATTGTAATTACAGCTTCACATAATCCAAGCGAATACAACGGATATAAAGTGTATTGGGAAGATGGAGGACAGATCATTGCGCCTCATGATAAAAATATCATTGCGGAAGTAAAGAAAATAAAAAATATTGCGCATGTTAAGCGAACGCCTTGCCCTGAACTTATTCAAGTAATTGGTGCAGAAGTAGATAAAGAGTACATCTTTAATATAAAACAGCAATCGTTATCGCATGAGGCCATCGCCAAACGCCGCGATATGAAAATCGTCTACTCTCCCTTGCATGGTACAGGGACAAAATTGGTTCCCTTAGCTTTAACGGATTTTGGATTTGCTAATATCTTGCTCGTTGAAGAGCAAATGCAGCCCGACGGAGCTTTTCCAACGGTTAAATCTCCTAATCCTGAAGAGAAAGAAGCGTTGACGATGGCGTTGGAGAAGGCGAAAAAAGTTGATGCGGAACTTATTATGGCGACCGATCCCGATGCCGACAG
This sequence comes from Bacteroidales bacterium, assembly GCA_031254805.1. GTDB lineage: Bacteria > Bacteroidota > Bacteroidia > Bacteroidales > WRLA01 > WRLA01. Next base: position 10,850 of record JAIRTP010000111.1, on the reverse strand, counting down.
AGTTGGAATAGCGATAAAAAATCTAAACGGAGAATTTGCATTGATCGATGGAAATCAAACGAGCGCGCTTCTATTCTATTATATGCTCAATCGTTGGCAGGAATCAGGTAAAATAACCGGAAGAGAATTTACCGTCAAAACCATTGTAACGTCGGAATTATTAAGTAAAATATCTGACGCTTTTCATGTTCCATGTTATGAGACGTTGACGGGATTCAAATATATTGCCGATATGATCCATAGAAAAGAAGGGAAGCGGCAATTTATTGTAGGCGGCGAAGAGAGCTATGGATATCTTCCTGGCGATTATGTGCGCGATAAAGACGCCGTAGCGAGTTGCTGCATCTTGGCCGAAGCGACTGCATGGGCGAAGGAGCAAGGAAAAAGCCTTTATGAGTTGTTGATAGAGATCTATTTACAGTTCGGATTTTATAAAGAACGATTGTATTCACTAGTTCGTAAAGGGATAAAAGGAGAGGAAGAAATTGCAGCCGTCATGGAAGGATATCGTCGAAATCCTCCGAAAACGATCAATAATAGTCAAGTTGTTAAAATTAAAGATTATTTGTCTGGACAAGAAAGAGATTTGATAAACGATGCGACAAATTCGCTGGAATTTGCTAAATCGGATGTTTTGCAATTTTTTCTTAAAGACGGAAGTATGATCTCCGTTCGGCCTTCTGGAACGGAGCCTAAAATAAAATATTATTTGAGCGTTGCAGAAACGTTAGAAGACATATCGGATTTCCATCATAAAAATAAAATACTGGAAGATCGAATAGACAAGATTATTTCCTCTTTAGAGATTTGAGCGATTAGGAGGAGAAACGCGCAACAAATAGTCGCCGATTCTGCATTGCAAGCATCTTTTTGTATTGCAATATTTCTCTTTCAGATGCAGTAACGCTTGCGATTCCATAGCATTTTGCGCTTTCACGCCGATTTCTTTCCATTTTCGGATAATATAGTTATTTTCAGGAGGAAGTTGCTGAAAAAGTTCTATCGCTTTCTCGCAAAACGACAACTCTTCGCGCAAACGGCCGTATGCAAAAACAAAAGGAAGAATGGTGTTGATTAGCAGAAGGTTAATGCTTTCGTTCCCTAATTTTTTATCTCTCTTCCAAGATGTTTTGTCAAATTGATAGTGCGTCTCCCAATAGGGCGTTGTCGAAACTCGAAAATATGACTTAATCTCTCTAATATCTTTTGCGCCTAAAATATTGGAAAATTGTATCCCGTTTAACGCCGCTACCTGAGCAAATTGCGACAAGCGAATTGTCGGAAAATTTCCCGGATAAACCCTCATAAACTTCCATAAATGCGCTTCCATCGGGTTAATCTCATATTTTCTTTTGAAAAAAAGGAAATTATTTCGAAGCTGTCTGGGATATTCATCATTGTGATTTTTTTCCAAAAAACCGGCCGCGCCAAATACCAACGCCTCTATATCGTCGATATCGGCGTTGTTTTTCAAGAGAACCTGTAAAGGTAAAATCGTTTCCAAAAGTTCAAAAGGTTCCGCGTTAACTTTAAATCCGAAATTTCTACACAAGCGAACATAATATGCTCTATTCCAATCATTCTGCGTATACTCCAGGACTTTCTCTATCTCTTTTTGCCGCATAATCAACCGTTCGGCGGCAATATTCTCCAACCAGCTCATCATCACAAAATCGTCGCAATGAGCAATAGCGCCTGCGCACGGTACAAAATGCCTGTTTGCAATCATTCTTTCATAAGATTCTAACATGTCGACGTCAAAATTGTTTTGACAAACCAACGTCGGAATAGGCTCGCCATTGGAATAAGAAACCGGTTGGTCGTCTTCCAACACGACGTGCAATATAACGTTGTCGTAATTTTTGTCTTGATGATGTTTATGCAATTCCCAGTCTGACGAACGAAGATGCATCTCCACATTACCCGCCCATTCGGTCCTTTCAATTTTAATCCTTGCATTAAAAAAATCAGGTCCTGCTCCCGAATTTCTACTTCCAGGATACAAAATTTCCACCTTTCTCATATCCGTAAGAGTAAGGTCTCCACAAATAAGCCTGTTTTGCCACAGGTAATAAAGGAATTGTTCCGACATGGTTTAAACTTTGAAATCCTCTGCAAATGTAGGATATATCTTTTTATATTGTATTGATTTTATAATATCTTTTTAAGAAAAGATTACAACAAAGAATCCGTTATAAGTGGGATGCTTTTTATTTTATTTAATAACTTAAAATCAATTAGTTGCTTCTAATACGGAATATTTATTTAGATGCTCCGCCTTTGTTTTAATAAATCATCAATTGATACATAATCTGTTTCTATTACGAATATGTCAAAAGTCCCAAAATTTCATATTCGTTCCTTCGACAACTATCTATAAAATGGATAAAACCGTACTTTTGACGTCTCCTCAATAATACAATATTTTGTATCTTTGTATGTTTTTAAAGAAATCGCTGATTATTATGTGTGGGATTGTCGGATATTTGGGGAATAAAGAGGCTTACCCCGTATTGCTAAAAGGGCTTCATAGATTGGAATATAGAGGATATGATAGCTCCGGCATAGCGTTATTGAGCGATTCCGGAGAATTGAACATATATAAAAGTAAAGGAAAAGTATCTCAATTAGAAGAACTTACTACAGGAAAGGATATTTCGGGGACGGCGGGGATTGCTCATACGCGTTGGGCGACGCACGGCGAGCCTAACACTGAAAACGCTCACCCTCATTATTCTAATTCCGGATCGCTGGCGTTGATTCATAACGGGATCATAGAAAATTATGCTGTGCTAAAAGCCAGTTTAATAGAAAAAGGATATGTCTTTTCGAGCGATACCGATACGGAAGTTTTAGTGCAGTTGATTGATTATATCAAAACGTCGGGGAATCATTCTTTATATGAGGCGGTACAACTTGCTTTAGGGCGTGTTATCGGCGCTTACGCTATTGCCGTTATTGACCAAGATAGCCCCGACCAGATCGTTATTGCCAGAAAGAGCAGTCCGCTGGTGATTGGAATCGGAGAGAATGAATATTTTTTTGCTTCCGACGCCTCTCCCATTGTCGAATACACAAATCAAGTTATTTACCTTAATGATGATGAAATTGCCGTCATAGACAGAAACGAGAAGTTAAAGATTACCGATCTGAAAAATGTAGAAAAAACGCCCGAAGTTATAAAATTAGAATTATCTATTAGCCAATTAGAACGGGGAAATTATCCTCATTTCATGTTGAAAGAGATATTTGAACAACCTCAAACTATCGCCGATTGCATGAAAGGACGCGTCAATCTAGAAGGGACAAATGTCGTGCTATCGGGAGTGATTGATAACAGGGAACGGTTTTTGAATGCGCGGCGTATTATTATTGTCGCATGCGGCACTTCTTGGCATTCGGGATTGATTGGAGAACATTTAATCGAAAATTTGTGCTCGATTCCCGTCGAAGTGGAATATGCTTCCGAGTTTCGTTACCGGAATCCGGTCATCTATCCCGACGATGTGGTAATTGCTATTTCACAATCAGGGGAAACGGCTGATACTTTGGCAGCTATAGAACTTTCGAGAGAAAAGGGAGCTTTTATTTATGGAATTTGTAACGTTGTCGGATCAAGTATAGCAAGAGCTTCGCATTCAGGATCGTATATTCATGTTGGTCCGGAAATCGGCGTTGCCTCTACTAAAGCGTTTACGGGACAAGTTACCGTTTTGACGATGTTAGCGTTGACGCTTGCCAAAGAGAAAGGAACATTGGTACAGGAGGATCTGACTAAAATGATCCGGACATTCCAAAAAATTCCGCAACAAATGATAAGGATATTGCAGAAAAGCGGCGATATTCAAGAAATGGCTAAGATATTTACTTATGCGCGTAATTTTATCTATTTAGGACGGGGATACAGCTATCCTTCGGCTCTCGAAGGCGCGTTGAAACTGAAGGAGATATCTTATATTCATGCCGAAGGATATCCTGCGGCGGAAATGAAACACGGGCCTATTGCTTTGATAGATATTGAGATGCCGGTAGTAGTGATCGCAACAAATACAAAAATATACGATAAAGTGATCAGCAATATTCAAGAAGTGAAAGCGAGATGCGGAAAGATTATTGCCATCGTTTCCGAAGGCGACGAAGAGGTGAAAAAATTGGCTGATTATTACATCGAAATTCCAAAGACGTTAGAATGTTTCGGCCCGTTATTGGCGGCTATTCCGCTGCAATTGTTGGCTTATCATATAGCGGTTAACAAGGGCAGGGACGTGGATCAACCTCGTAATTTGGCAAAATCGGTAACAGTAGAGTAAACATTTTTAAAAGATGCGTCCAAAATTTTTGAAAACGGGAGATAAGATAGCCCTGGTTTCTCCTTCCGGAAAAACGGATAAAGAGTTTATTGACAGAGGTATGGATGTCGTCAGATCGTGGGGATTGGAAGCGATTGCGATGCCGCGCGTTTATGGAGGATTCCGACAATTTTCAGGTAGCGACTGGGAACGTATCGAGGATATGCAAAAAGCAATCAATGATCGTGATTTTAAAGCGATTATTTGCGTGCGGGGCGGTTACGGATGCTCTCGAATAGTCGACAGGCTTGATTTTTCTCCTCTGCTGGATTATCCGAAATGGTTGGTGGGCTTCTCTGATATCACCGTTTTTCATGCGCAGTTTCATTTAATGAGGATCGAAAGCATTCATGGAGCTATGGTGAAAAGTTATCCTTCCGGAGCGGAAGAGGTGAAAAATGCGCTGTTTGGTAATCTTTCGGAGTACGTTTTACCGTCTCATGAGTTAAATCGAAAAGGGGAAGGTTTTGGCGTCGTTGTCGGAGGCAATCTGACCATGATAAATAATATGTTGGGAACGTCGTCGGAAATATCTACCGTTGGGAAGATTCTATTTATCGAAGATGTTCATGAGCAGCTTTATCATTTAGATCGTTTAATGGTGCAATTGCGCAGGGCAAAAAAGCTTGAAAATCTCACGGGACTTATTGTCGGGCGCTTTGCCGACATGAAAGATTGTGAAACGCCTTTTGGAGAAAGCGTAGAGGAGATCGTGACAAACGCCGTTTCCGGTTATAAATATCCGGTCTGTTTTGATTTTCCGTCCGGTCATATTGAGGATAACAGAGCTATTTATTTTGGAAGAAAATCGAGATTAAAAGTAGATTCGACGCAGTCTTCATTAACATTTTTATAAGTTTGAATGAAAAAGGTATTAGTTATTTTGTTTTTTGCACTATTTTATTGGGGAGCAGCGCAACAAATCGGGGTGTCTTCTCCGGAATTACCTTCAAATGAAGCGGTTTCGACTGGTAGAATTGCAAAATTTATCAATGAGCATTACGAATCGGAAGAGGATAAGATAAAAGCAATATATAGCTGGATTGGGGAGCATATAATTTACGACGTTGAGAAAGCGATGGCAAATAGTACTTCCATCGAAAAAAAGCAGCGCGATAAAGAAGCCGATATTTTAAATACTTTGCAAAGGCGCAAAGGCGTTTGTCAGGATTATTCGGAATTGATGGAAATGTTATGTGGGAAATGCGGCATCAGAGCTTATATGGTTGGCGGATTTGTTCTTCGAAAGGGACAGGAAAATGAGGAGCCGCATGCCTGGATCGTAGCGTTGATTGATGATGAATGGAAAATTTACGATCCTACTTGGGGAGCGGGATATGTGCACGACGGCGTCTTTACAAGGCGATTGTCATATGATTTTTATGATATTACGCCTTCAAAGTCTATTACGGATCGGATGCCTTTTGATCCAATGTGGCAGTTATTGAACCACCCGGTATCTATTCCTGATTTCTATTCTGGAATTTTTATAAGAGATACGACAAAGCCATCTTTCAATTATCGCGATACGATTGTTTTGTATGAATTGCAAGATAAAATTACGCAGTATCGTAGCGTTTTACGCAGAATAGAAAATGGGGGCGTTTATAATCAGGCAACAGTCGATCAGGCTTTTTTTATTAAGAATGAAATAGAAAACGATAAAATTGAAAAGTACAATCAAGCGGTTGCAAATTACAATGAAGCGATTAATTACCTGAACCGATATGCGCACTATTTTAATGCAAAATTTACGCCAGAAAAAGAGCGCTCGGAAGCGGAAAATATTGTCTCAACGGCGAAAGAAAACATAGAAATGAGCATTACGCAACTTCAATCGATCGACGATCCTTCTTCGATGATGCAAAAAGAGATTGACAAATTGATAAAAGCAATGAACGATATGATTGAAAAAGTCAGATCGGGAGAAGAATTCATAAAACAGTATTATGATACAGAGGTTACAAAACGGCAGGAACTTTTTTATATTCGCGTATCTCCATAAAATTATTTGATCCGAAAAGGCAGTTTTGTAACGAATTGTCGAAAATAGATGTAATTTTGCATTAATTATACAGAAAAAATAAACAAAAAATAGTATAAATGATGAGAAATAAGTTGATGGCTTTATTATTTGTAATATGTTGTTGCTTGACGACGATAGTTTTTGCACAAGAAATCGCGACGCAAGGAGTTTCGCGCGTTTCTTCTTTAGTACCGAATCTACCTGAATCGGGAACTGTCGATGAAGAGGTAGATTTTCCCGCTTTTGATGCGACGGAATGGCTTTTGTCTAACGGAGCAAGGATCATTTTAAAACCGACGAATTTAAAAAAAGGGGAGACGTTGATGAAAGGATTTAGTTGGGGAGGAACCTCAGTTATTACGGATCCTAAAGAGATAGTTACGAGAAATTTTTTGAATGATTTAATACGAATAAGCGGCATAGGAACGCTATCGTCGGGCGATTTGTCGCGGCTTTCTGAAGAGAAAGGCGTTGTTGTTACGCCTTTTGTCGGAGACATCACGGATGATATTATGGGAAGCGCGCCGACCGACGAGATTGAAACGATGTTACAACTCGTTTATCTTTATTTTACAGAGCAACGGATAGATAACGAGGCATTTAAGGCATATTCCAATCAATTGAAAGAACGCATGAACGAAGAAAAAAATATGCCGGAAGTTGCTTTGAAAAATTATATTATTGAGGATCTGTATGGCAATAATCCTTTAAAAAAAGCGCCTATCGCCAGCGATGTGAAAAAGATTAATTACGAAAAAGGAATGGCTTTGGCAAAAGACCGTTTTAACGATATCGACAATTTTACGTTCATATTTGTAGGAGATTTTAATATTACGGATATCCAGCCGCTTATAGAGTTGTATATTGGCGGAGTTAAAAAATCGAACAGAAACGAGTCTTGGATAAACGACAGGGCTTATATCCTGCCCGGAAACAGCAGAAACGATCACGAGGTTTCAGCGAATATGAGCCATGATCTTGTTTATATGCTCTATTTCGGTAAAATGCAATATTCTCCCAAAAATGAGATTTATATGCATGTTTTAACGAGACTTTTAGAAGCCGGTTACACCGATATGATGAAAGATTTCAAAAAAGACATTCAAAATTTCAGTCTTGAAGGCGAATTTCGAAAATATCCTCACGAATTACTTTTTCTGTATTTTAGATTTGACGTAACGCCGCAAATGAAAGATATGGCAATCAATCAAATAAAAAATGGGATGGAAAGCATGGCAGCTACAGGGCCCTCGTCGTCCGACTTGAAAAAGATAAAAACGCAACTTCTCAAAGAACGCCAAAACGCTCTTAAAACCAATCAATATTATCTTACCGCTGTGAACGACTATATTGTCTTGCATTTTGATAAAATGGAAAATTTTGAGACGATAATTTCCGAAATGACGGAAGATAGCGTAAAAAGCTTTGTTAATGAGGTTATTCTCAGCTCGATTATTAAAGAAGTTACCGTAGGGGCAAAATAATATGTCGATTTGATGACAAGATTGAGCGTAAATATCAATAAAATCGCTACGCTTCGTAATTCACGCGGAGGAAAGGTTCCGGATTTGATTAAAACGGCGCAAGATATTGAACGATTCGGCGCTGAAGGAATTACGGTGCATCCGCGTCCCGATGAACGTCATATTCGCTATACCGATGTTTATGAATTGAAAAAAGTAGTAACTACGGAATTTAATGTTGAAGGTTATCCTTCTCCGGAGTTTATCGATCTTGTATGTAAAGTTCGGCCGGATCAAGTTACATTAGTTCCCGATCCTCCGGAAGCGTTGACTTCCAATGCAGGTTGGAATACGGCAAAACATCAATCATTTTTAAGAGAAATTATTGCGCAGTTCAAATCTTACAGTATTCGAACAAGTATTTTTGTCGATACCAATTTGATCAACATAGAACATGCGCCGGAAACGGGGACAGACAGGATAGAACTTTATACGGAACCGTATGCTGCAAATTTTAATACGGATAGAAATAGAGCGATCGCTCCTTTTATTGCGGCCGCACAAATGGCGCGACAATATTGTTTAGGCGTCAATGCCGGACATGATTTGAATTTGGAAAATCTTCGTTATTTTGTGCAAAATATCCCGCAACTTATGGAAGTGTCGATCGGACATGCTTTAATCAGCGATGCGCTTTATTTTGGATTAGAAAATGTTGTGCAAATGTATTTGGCTCGGTTAAATTAGAAATCGATAATTAAAGAGTGGGAGAGTAAAGAATTGTAAGTCACGTATTTTCAACGCCTTTTTAATTTTTAAATATTAAATTTAGATGATGGATATTGTTCGCACTTCTATTCGGCAGTTAGCATTACAATATAAATCTCAAATTATTGAGATGCGGAGATATCTGCATGCGCATCCCGAACTGTCCGGAGAAGAATTCCATACGGCGGATTTTGTTGCCGGGCAATTAACAAGAGAGGGAATCCCGTTTGAGAAAAATATTGGAGGATCCGGAATTGTAGCCTATATTTACGGTCAATCTCCCGAAAAAAAACTTGTAGCCTTGCGTGCCGATATGGACGCTCTAAATATTACGGAAGCGACTAATTTACCGTTTTCTTCCCAAAATCCGGGCATTATGCACGCTTGCGGACATGATTTTCATACTGCTAATTTGTTAGGAACCGCCTTGATTCTAAATAATCTGAAACGATATTTTACCGGAACGGTTATGTTGATTTTCCAGCCTTCAGAGGAAAAGATCCCAAGCGGAGCGGAACGAATGTTGCAAGCGGGAATCTTTGACGAGAATAAGCCGATAGCGGTTTTAGGGTTGCACGTCGATCCGGAAATTTCTGTTGGCAAGATCGGGACGCGTAAAGGCGCTTTTTTGGCATCCGCCGACGAACTTTTCATTACGATTCACGGAAAAGGCGGTCATGGAGCTTATCCACAGCATTGTATTGATCCGATTGTTATTTCGGCACAAATAATATTATCGTTGCAAACCATCATTAGCCGTAATGCAAATCCTTTGAACCCTACGGTTATCAATATCGGAAGAATTGAAGGATTAGGGCAAACCAATGTAATCCCTGACGAAGTTAAATTGGCGGGAACTATACGTGTTTTTGATAATGAATGGAGGGGAAAAACACATCAAAAGATCGTTGAAATCGTGGAAAATAGCGCAAAAGCATACGGAACGACAGCTACTGTCGAGATCAAAAGAGGCTATCCTCCTCTTGTGAATGACGAAAAGTTGACCGAAAATTGTATCAATGAATTAACGTTTCTTTTTGGAGAAAATAGTATCATTGAATCCTCCATGAGAATGGGAGCAGATGATTTCTCGTACTTTGCACAGAAAACCTCCGCGACTTATTTTCGTTTAGGCGTTCGCAATGAAACAAAAGGCATTGTGTCGTCGTTGCATTCCAATACTTTCGATCTTGATGAAGACGCTTTTGATATCGGAATGACGGCATTGGCTTATCTTGCTATCTCCCTGTTACAGTGATTCGGTTTTTTCTTGCTTTCTTTTTGATTTGACTTTAAATGACGGCGTAGATAGGATAATGTCCCTGACCTAAAGTCAACAATATTGCGTACATACTCAAAAAGAGAAACGGCAATTCTTTGACGACGAAAAGTTCTCCTGCGTGTTGTAAAAAGGGCTCCATACATAGCGCAAATTAACGAAATTGCAGCTATGTGATTACGAAGTTCGATAAGTAAGAATAACGAGCGCTCTACTTCTGCAAGGATGATCAAAATAAGGGATAATTTGCTGCCGAGTTTTACCAGATCAAGAAACGACGTAGTTAATACGTCAAAATTTTGAATTTTGTCAAATCCATGCATTGTCACCAAACAGGCTAAAGCGACGTGCGCCGCAAACAACCCGATTTATTTGTTTTTGAATATGTTCTTACGCTAAAGAGTAAGTTTTACTTTCATGCTGGAAATTAATTAGGCGTAATATATGAATCACAATTAGGAGCCACAATATATTATTTATATTAATTTGATTATCTGTATTTTAACAAAATTATAACTGAAGATATTTATTAGACTTTATATAAGAAAATGTTCTTCATAATGGGGTTCTTGAACAACAATTCGTCAAATTTCTGACTCGATAAATCTTGCTATCAAGCTAAAAAGTTGCTCTTTTTTGAATGTCAACAAGGATATTTTTCAATAATGAGAATCTATTTTATTTTATCAACAATCCATATCTTTCAGATAATCAACGATGAAAATGTCGTAAAAAAATATTTGCAAAATTATTTTTTTTTCTACCTTTGCAGTGGAGAGATGGCAGAGTGGTCGATTGCGGCGGTCTTGAAAACCGTTGACTGTAACAGGTCCGGGGGTTCGAATCCCTCTCTCTCCGCGAAAGGTTAGCCAAACGGCGACACCCGAAAGAATTTTAAGCCTGTAAGCATTTTTACAGGCTTAATTTGGTTTGATATGAACTTGTTACCAAACCATTACCGGCAC
>JAIRTP010000106.1 GCA_031254805.1 Bacteroidales bacterium | reverse complement strand
TTTCTATTCAATCAAAGCTAACGGTAAAATCGTTGAAACCAAAAAAATGATCATCTCCAGATAATCATATAAAAAAATAATCAAGAAAAAGCTATCCTATTTCCGGATAGCTTTTTTTTTAATATTTTATCGCCAAATAATATTCAATTTTTTATATCTGTTTCCTTCGATTTTATCAACAATTCTTGCCGTAATATTTAGCGATCATCTGCAAGCGAGCCGGGCAGCAGTCCATGGTATCATGTTGATGGGTAAAAGAGAAACGTTGCATGAATTTTCAAAGGAGCAAGCCAATGAAGGCGCTATCTTGTTTTTCTTGCTTAAATAATTTACGCAATTGCAACGAATAAACAATTAGAGTTCAACATGCATCAATTCAGCCATTTTCTTTGGAATATCGGTATTGTCGTAATATCCATCGAAAAGTTCAGATCCGACGCCTATGGCAGAAACCGGAACGGGTATGCCGGTATGCGCGCCGGTAGTCCATCCGAGACCGCTTTTTTGCGCTAAAATATTTTTAGCTCGTTTTACCAATTCCGAAGCAGATTCTTTATCGGCGGCGATATCTTTTTTCCAAGCTTCTTGAATGGCGATACTATCTTGCTTATTCAGTGCAAATTCAGCGTTTCCAAATCCAAACCACATATCGACAAATTCAAACGGAGCGTTACTGTTTTTATCTTTATTGGAATAATCCGTTTTAAAGACTTGGTACGCCTCTTTGATTCGTTCGATAGAGCCTTTTTGATATGAGAGAAGATACGGTTTTAACGTGTAACCCCTTTGGAAATTTCCTAATGCAAGTCCTCCTGTTTCATGGTCGGCGGTAACGACTATCAACGTTTCGTCGGGATGATTTTCATAAAAATCAAAAGCAGATCGAATGATATTATCAAAATCGATGATTTCGTGGATAATCGTGACGGGATCGTTGCTATGCGCCGCCCAATCTATTTTTCCGCTTTCGAGCATCATAAAAAACCCATTAGGATTAGCCGATAATTTTTCAATCCCTGTTTCGAAAAGATCTTTTAGGGTTATCCTGTTTTTGGGATAATCGATAGCGTATAGCATAGCGCCGCCTGATTCTAAAGTATCTGCAAAAAATATCACTTTTTCATGATCTAAAGCCCTCTTGAGTTCTTTTTTAGAAGAAAAAACTTGATATTTATTCTCTTTTGCCTGTTCCAGTAAATTATTTTGATCTGCTTGCGTTATCTTTTTCTCAATGGTCATATAACCGCCGGCGAAGTAATCAAATCCGGAGATTAATTGATTATTACGAATAATATCTGTATTGGAACGCGAAGGGGCATGAGCGGAAAAAGCGGCAGGCGTTGCATGATTCAACATTACATTGGTCAAAATTCCTACCGATTTTCCTTGTTTTTTAGCCGCTTCGGCAATGGTTAAATAGGGAATTGTATCGGGAGAGCAAGCAATCATGCCGTTATTGGTTTTTTTTCCGGTTGCCAAAGCCGTTCCGGAAGCCGCCGAACAAGTTATATAACTATTCATTGAATAAGTGGCGGCATATCCTTGGGCGGGAAACAGGTTCATCAAAAGACGTTTTTGCCCAATTTCATTGTCGAGAGACGCTAAATACATCTCCGTCATGGCGCGATGCGCCAATCCCATACCGTCGCCAATTAAAAAGAAAACATATTTCGCCTCTTTTTGTTGCGGTTGTCTATCTTCTTTACAAGCTGATAAAAGAGAGATAAGTAATGTGATTATTAGTAGTTTAAATAGTCTATTCATGACATTTTTGATAAAATTATTCTAAATAAATTAACCGCAAAGTTACAGAGATTCTTTGCGGTTATGTAAAATATTGATATAAAAAATTAATTTCTTATCTATATTCTTTATCTAAACGGCATAATGGTAATCCCAACGGATATGGGATGCATGTTGATATTGGTTTTACTTTTAAATACATTGGAGAATCCATAATAAGCGTAAGCATGTATCCAACTGTATCCGATACGTAATTGCGCTCCGAATTGCCAAAGTTCGCGTTCCGGAATAGCGTTCCATTTTTGTTTGACTAATGATCCTGTTTCATCCCCAATCAGATCGTCCGTTGTAAATTTATTACCTTTATATTTGGCCGTTCCGCCGATATTCAACGATATTTTTAAACCGATACCGACTTGAAATCTATTGTAGGAATAACGCATTTCCAGCGGCAATTCAATATAAGAAAGCGTCGTTTTTGACTTTTTATATTTTACATTAGCAGGAATGGGTTCGTAACGAATGCCTGTGATTGAATCTTGTTGTGGAAAAGCGGAAGAATAGATATTTCTGAAATTCATTCCCAACCCGGGACAAAAGTAAAAAGGGCTGTTTTTGATACGAATGTTATACGTAGCAAAAAAACTGGAACTGCGATTGAATCTCGTTTTGTTGCCCATTTCGGAAGGTTGATCCAACCAGAAATCATACGTGAAGTCGGTTCCTATGCTGAATTTCTTGTAAATAGATAAATCGCTGTTAAACGTCTCTTTGAAATTATTCTGCGCATAAGAAGCAAAAGATAAAACCATCAAAATCAGTACAATAAAAACTTTCTTCATGATCATTAAAATTTGGTGCAAAAGTAAGCCATTTTTAGACATTATGAATAACTAACGCTGTTATCTCAAAATTATTTAAGATCGCAACAAAAATTTTTAAACAATTGTTCATGAACAAACCCCATTAAGTATGATAAAACCGTATTGAATAATTAGAAAAAATCAACTGTAAAACAAGATATCAATCATTAACTCGATTATTCTTGACTTTTTATCTGATATCGGTATGATATTGAACGCTTTTCTATGCAAAATGAACGATTTAACAAGATAATCCTCATCGTTGGCAAAAATGAGCGGCAAAGTTCCATTTTTGATAGCGTCAATAATGGAACAGGCAAGCGCGACGGACATAGCATAGTGAGAGATCTAAACTTCTTCCAAATCGTCTTAAATGAGAAATACAAGAAAGATTGGCATAGTCGACGTCATGTATCACGACCGCTCTTTTTTAGCGCGATCGTTAATTCTATTTTCCAATCCGATATTTTTTAAATCAAAGACATAGCGCGCTCTTCTGTGAACGGTTTTGTAAAATTAATTAATGTCGCAATATCGCTGTTGGGAATATCTATTTTGCAATTCTCTTCAATTGCCTGTTTAAATGTAAGTAGTTCAGCAAAATCAGTTTAAATGATAATATTTTTCATCCCACTTCGTTATTCCCATAGAAACCATAGTAATAAGTATGGAAAAAATCAAAGAGATACATTTATCACCGGAGCAGTTGCGTATTCTGGAGCATGGATACAAACATGGTCGAGCGCATTTTCTTCACCAACGTTGCCTTGCCGTCCTGTTAAAGGCAGAAGGATTGAGTTCTCCAAAAATAGCAGAGAAAGTGGACTTTTGCCAACAATCCATCAACAAATGGGTAGACAGGTTTGTCTCGGAAG
>JAIRTP010000103.1 GCA_031254805.1 Bacteroidales bacterium | reverse complement strand
GAAATGTTCCAATTCAGAAAAGCCGAAATCGAAGAGCATGAAAACTATCTCAAGTTTTTCAATCTCAAGAAAACGATGACGCAAGAAGAGCGAAACTGGACAAAACTGTCCGACAAGGAAATCGAAGAGTTAAAAACCATCGCCCAAACGACTTGCGGACGTTCCGCCGGCATGGCGCGCGGCGTGCTGTGTTTCTTCTACGACATTTGCAAAGAATATGAAGAATGTCAACAAGAAGAAACCGCCGATTCTAAAATCGCGGCGGCGGAGATAGAAGAAGCGTCGTCAGGAAGCGAACGGTATGATTTGACTGTTCATCCCAATCCCACAGATGGACGGTTGAAAATTGAAAGTGGAAAGTGGAAAATTGAAAAGGCGGAGATGTTTGATATTTTCGGCGTCAAGGTATTTGAGACGACGGAGACGACATTCGGCATCGGACATTTGCCGCAGGGCGTTTATATCATAAAAATCTGTCTGGAAAACAATGATATCGTTACGCGGGAGATTGTGAAGCAATAATATAACATATACAGAATAAAGAAAAAGGCCGCTATGAAAAATATGCGGTCTTTTTTGGATGAATTGTGAAAAGAAATCAAGATAAAGATTAAATCCTGTTGGGCTAAAGAGAACCTAAAAAATAATGAAATCTTAATACGGTTTTGCTTTAACCCGAAAAGTCTTAAGGCAAGCACATAAAATTTTTGAATGTATATCTTAAGTATTTCTAAATGGTTATACAAATATTTTTATTCAACATTCAAAAAAACAAATCCGGTCTTAAAGTATTTAGAGACGCTTAAAAAATTTCGCGCGTTTGTCCCAGAATCTGTATTTTTTATAATAAATTATTTACAGATAACGTTATATTTGCATACGCAAAAATAACAATATTAAACGGTTGAATGAGAATAGTAAAATTATTACGCAATATATTGATTTTGTTCTGCTTACTGTTTCCGTCATGGAGTAAAGCACAAACGGGGGGAAAAACTGATTTTGACTTCCTTACACTAATTGGTTCGGCTCGTACGGCCGCTTTAGGAAGCAATTGGTTGCCTATAAAAGACGGCGACATTAACGTCGCATTGATGAACCCTTCCTTAATATCTAAAGATATTCATAAATCTTTCGGATTAAATTACATAAACGGCGCAGGCGGTATCAATTACGGTTATGCGGTCTATTCGCATACTTTTGAAAAAGCGGGAAGTTTCACCGGCGCATTTCAATTTATAAATTACGGAACCATGCGCGAGGCTAATGAAACAGGAGAAATACACGGCGATTTTTCAGCTAATGAACTGGCGTTAAATATAGGATGGGGACGCGTCTTGACGCCTAGATGGTCGATCGGAGCTAATGTGAAACTTGCCTATTCGAGCATGTATCCTGATTATAACGCCGCCGGAATTGGCGTCGATGTAGCTGGAAGTTATTATATCCCTGATGAGAATATGACGCTCTCTTTAGTCGCCAATAACATCGGATACGTGTTTGCTCCCTATTCTTCCGGTAAAGACGGCCCGTTTCCTTTTTCGCTCTCTTTCGGAATGTCTCAAAAGTTGAAGCACATTCCGTTCCGATATATCATTGTTTACAACCATATCGAAAAATGGAACTTGAGAGGGAACAGTAAACCGACAATGACCGTCGATCCCATTTTAGGAGATACGACGATGATGAAAGGTGAAAAGAAATTTGCCGATAATTTGATGCGACATTTAACGTTTGGAGCAGAATTGACCATTGCAAAAGTCGTCAATCTTCGTGCAAGTTATAATTACGGAAAAAGACAGGAGTTGATGACTGAGACAAAAAAAGGCATGGTTGGGTTCAGTTGGGGCGTAGGATTGAGTTTCAAGAGATTTTCAATAGATTATGCGCGCACTGTAAGCCATCTTGCAGCTTCTCCTAATTATTTTACTTTTTCTGCCAATATAGACAGGCTTATCGCAAAACGAACTTCGCGCATGCCAAGATCAGCCGATGAAGATTGAAATAGATACTAATGCGGGTTTTTGTTTTGGCGTAGTCCGTGCAATTAAACAAGCAGAAGAATCCCTACAAAACAACGAGGCATTGGTTTGCCTCGGAGATATCGTACATAATGAAGAAGAGATAGCGCGTTTACAAAAGAAAGGACTGAAAACAATATCTCTCGAAGAACTTCATCAAAAAAACCATAAAAAAGTATTGATCCGCGCTCATGGCGAGCCTCCTGAGCGATATTTTTTTGCTCGGGAGAATCAAATAGAATTAATCGACGCCACTTGCCCAATTGTATTACAATTGCAACAAAAGATTAAAACAGCTTGGAAAGAGATGGAAAAAGAGAATGGGCAAATCGTCCTCTTTGGGAAAAAGAATCATGCTGAAATCATTGGACTGAACGGACAAATGGATAACAGAGCAATTATCGTTGAAACATTTTCAGACATTGAGCAAATCGATTTTTCAAAACCGGTCCGTCTTTTCTCACAAACGACAAAAAGCGTTGAAGATTTCAAAAGATTGTCTGAAATAATTCGGAAGAGAAGTTTCGAATGCCACAACCACGACTTAATCGTTTATAACACTACTTGCACATCAGTTTCGCGGCGCTCTAAAAATTTAAAAGATTTTGCGAAAAAGTATGACGCCATCATCTTTGTTAGCGGGCGAAAAAGTTCCAACGGCCGCTATTTGTTTGAAATATGCAAAGAAAATAATCCGAACAGTTTTTTTATCTCCTCTATTGATGAATTGCAAAAGACATGGTTTATCAATACGCAATCGGTAGGAATAACCGGAGCCACTTCTACGCCGCAATGGTTAATGCAAGATATTGCAACCACAATTCGTCGTATAGCAAAAAAAACAGGTCGCTTCCTTTGAAACAACCTGTTTTCACCAAATTATGAGAACAAAAACTATTTTGTTACAATCACTCTTTTATTAATACTTTCTCCCTTTTCAGTAAAAATTCTCAAAATATAAACATTTTCCGGATAATTGGAGAGATCAATAGTCGTCTTATGATCTTTAATTCTAATCTCCGTAAATTGTTGTCCCAACAAATTATAGATTGATATCGTTTCTAAGCCCTCCCCTTCGACATATAACATGGAGGTTGCAGGATTAGGATAAATTTTAACTTTGTCGTCGATTGTATTCTCTATACCAACACCTTGAGTACAAACTTGATTGGACGGTTTGGACACTAATCCCTGCGGACATGTTGAAGTAATTACGTAACAATTATTTATATCGGGATCAATCGTATCATCGTCTACATAGGAAAATTGATAATCCGAAAGCAGTATTTCATCGTTTCTATATACAGTATAACGAAAACCTTCCCCCATATTTGTCCATGATACTACGGCTACGGATGGATTGGAATTATCTATTGTCGCCACAGGCGAAGCTACGCAAGGATGTTGATAAGAGAAAGGAATTCTAAAAATGTTTCCTTCTTTATCTACTATCAACATATTCATCGGAATATCAACATCTTTAACATCCAAATCCGGGCTTAAAGTTACATTAAAAGTTCCTGATTTGGCGACATCCGGAATAAGATCGCCATACTGACTCTCAAGACTCCCATTTATGGTTATATAAGGAGAAGTCGAAGATAATTTTCCTACAGTTGAGAGGATCTCTTCATTTCCGAAATTAGTAACAAAAATAGTCATATCCGCCGTTTCTCCGGGGTCTAATCCTCCATCAGAATCCTGAATAGTAATTAAAGAAATTTGAGGAAAAGTACCAAATACAGGAATACTAAAATAAGGATCGGAAGTTTCGCCGCTACTTGTAATATTCAATTTAAAATAGATACCTTCCTTTGGTATGGCCTTTTCCGATAATGTAAATTCAAATGCATTATTGATAGTAGCAGTTTCTCCCGGATTGATAGCAGTTCCTGTAGTCGCGCCGGTAGAAATAGTAACCCATTCATTAGAGGATGTCATTGTAGCATTAATGTTATCAACCTTACCGGACGAAGTATTTTTTAGAGTGATAGAAATTTTAACAGTTTCTCCCGGATTAAGTTTTCCGTCATTATTTCCTTGTGAATCATCGATAGCATAAGAATCAAGATGGAGCGGACCCGTCGGCACCATTTGAATAGCCGCTAACGCATTTACTCTTCCCGAACCTGAATAATTGTTTTTCGTCGGCGACAATGGATCGGCCGTTACTTCAATTATTTCGCAAATTTGTGCAGGCGAAAGATTTGGATTTTTGGAGAGCATCAAGGCCATAACGCCGGCAACGCAAGGAGTCGCCATAGAAGTGCCGTCGCTAATTTTATAACCATTATTTGTGGCGTTGTCTAAAGATTTAATTCCCACGCCCGGAGCTCCTATATCGGGACGAATTAAACCGCTTCCCGGATTATATTGATAATCGTCATATGAACTTACACCTTGCCATGTTACTGGACCCGGAGATGAAAAATATGCAACGCCGTCATTTCTATTTGTAGCTCCTACACATACAACAGCCGTAAGCCCGCCTCTGATTGTTTGATCAGGATGCAGCCATGGCGGAGGACATGTACCGGGCAATCCGACATTATTAGGGATGGGAAATTCATCTAATTTATCTCCGTCGTTCCCAGCCGCTACAGAAGCAATAACGCCGGACTCTAATACATTTTTTAATACATCTCTAAAAACTTTACGTTGCGCCATGGATCCTCCGCCATCAAAACCGAGCGACATACTTATAATATCAGCTCCATTATTAACAGCAAATTGAATTCCGTCTATCAAAGCCTGCTGCCCGCCGCCGCCGCTGCCTCCCAGCACTTTTACCGCCATGATTGTAGCATCGGGAGCAATACCGGTTTGAGTTCCTGAAGCCCCTGTTCCGGCAACTGTTCCAGCACAATGCGTTCCATGGCCTTCGTCATCCATCGTTTCATTATTATTACTAATAAAATTATAGCCGTGTTTTGGATAATTAGGGTGTATCCACATATTGCTTTTTATATCGTTATGGTCGTAATTTACGCCGGTATCCAAAACAGCAACAATAACTCCCTTTCCCGTATAACCAAGATCCCACACTTCGTCTGCTTTTACTTTTTCAACATTCCAAGCTAATTCATTAGTCGATTTTGGAGCAACTTGTCCCTTGCCTTCTTCAGGAATTAAATTTTCAAATTTATCATATCCTATCATATAAACATCCGAACGTTGTGCAAGAGCTTCAATGGCTTCAGGGGTAGCCAAACAACTAATCGCATTTACCACCCAAAAAGCTTCAATATCGGCAACCATAGAATTTTTCGAATATTGTTCTAAAACTTGCATTACATTGAATTGCTTCTCCTTAGTAAAATTTTTCAATTCATTAATAACAAATTTGCGCTTTGCTTCCTTATTAAAAATAGGCGTTGTTTTTTGCCGCATTTCAATTTGATCATATTGGTCGTTTAATATAATATTGACCCTAATCATATCATCACTGTTCAATGATATTTGTTGTTGAAGTTCAGGCTCAATCTTTAATAATTGTTGCGCCATGCTCATTTGAGATAAAGATAAGCATGCTGATAAGCAAATAAATAAGAGAAATCGTTTCATATCAATCTGAATTTAATTTATTTTAATTATAAGAACTGCAAAAATAGTCTTTTTTCAAAGATAAAGACAGACATTTTAAGAAAAAACTTAAAAAATATTTTATGTCTCTATTAACTGCAATCAAATTGATGAATTTATCCTAACTTTGCCATAGATAAAAAAGCCATGAAATATTTAATAGCGGGATTAGGAAATATAGGAGAAGAATATCGAAATACGCGCCATAATGTAGGTTTTTTAATGGTCGATGCATTAGCGGAGTCGGGAGCGGTTGCTTTTTCTTCGGCGCGATACGGGGCAATGGCCGACATGAGATTCAGAGGACGTATTCTTAAAATATTGAAACCTTCTACTTATATGAATTTGAGCGGTAAAGCGGTAAAATATTGGCTAAATAAAGAAAATATTCCCCTCGATAATCTTCTCGTTATCACGGATGATATTGATCTAAACATGGGAATATTACGCATGAAATCGAAGGGAAGCGGCGGTTCGCATAACGGACTTAACAATATTATTGAAGAGCTGGGAACTTCTCAATTTCCAAGGTTACGTTTTGGTATTGGCCATGATTTTGAAAGAGGAGAACAGGTAGATTATGTATTGGGGCATTGGACGGAAGAGGAAAAAAATATCATCGCGACAAAAAAAAATATCGCGGTTGAGATGGTCAAAAGTTTTGTGATGGCCGGAATCAATCTAACGATGAGCCGATATAATAATAAATAACGCGTAAGTTCAATTTAGTAAATGCACCCAAAGTAAGTTAAAATGCTATAAGTGTTTTTCGGATTTATCCCCGACTGATTCTTGTTACGAGAATATTATCTATCTTTGCTATAATTTGATATTATTAGCGTCAATGATTAAATTTTTTGATAATGATAAGTTCGCAACCACTTTTTACGTTGGAAGAGATAAAATTTCTCAATCTACTTGCACAGCGTTTTCCGAGCGCTCAGGCGGCAAGTACGGAGATCATTAATTTGGAGGCAATCATGCATCTTCCAAAAGGGACAGAGCATTTTTTGACCGATATTCACGGTGAGTTTGAAACGTTCAATCATATTTTAAGAAATGCTTCGGGCGTTGTGCGCAGAAGAATTGACGATATTTTCGGGAAAAGTATTACCGAAAAGGAGAAAAATCAACTGTCTACGTTGATTTATTATCCCGAAGAAAAATTAGAAGAACTTCGTAAAGAAGATATTACAACAGCAGAATGGTATTATGTGACGTTGTTTCGATTGGTTGAGGTCGCACGCGAAGCGTCGCAGAAATATACCCGCTCGAAAGTAAGAAAAGCCATGCCGAGCGATTTTGCTTACATTATCGACGAATTGATCAATGAAACCAATCACAGAAAGAAAGAGTATGTCGACAGCATTTTACAATCTATCATTGCTATTGACAGGGCATATCATTTTATTGTCGCAATAAGCAGGTTTATACAACGGTTATTGATCGACAGATTGCATATAATCGGAGATATTTTTGATCGCGGCCCCGACGCCTCGAAAGTGATGGAGACGATTTCTAAATATCATTCTTACGATATTCAATGGGGAAATCACGACATTATCTGGATTGGAGCAGCAAGCGGCATCGACGCCCATATTGCGGAAGTCATTCGTTTTTCCGCTCGTTATGAAAATTTAGATACTCTTGAAGACGCTTACGGGATCAACTTATTACCATTATTGACCTTTGCCATCACCCATTATAACGACGACCCTTGCGAATGTTTTATTCCAAAATCAAAGGCGATCGAAAAAAACAGAGATACCAGCACGCGTATTGCCACCATGATGCATAAAGCGATCAGCGTGATCGGTTGGAAATTGGAAGGCAAAGTTATCAAACGCAATCCGAGTTTCAATCTGGAACATCGTCTGTTGCTGGATAAAATCGATTATCAAAATGCAGTCATTAAAATCAACGGAGAAGATTATCCAATAAAAGATACGCATTTCCCAACAGTCGATCCTGAAAATCCTTATGAATTGACGCCTGAAGAGGAAGACGTGATGGAACGCCTTCGTTTTAATTTCTTGAATTCTGAAAAACTTCAACGTCATATCAACGTATTGATTAGCAATGGAAGTATGTATTTGAAATATAATAGTAATGTGCTATTTCACGGGTGCATTCCCATGCAAGACGTTACAGAATTTGAAATGTTTAATTTTAACGGCGAGATTGTCGGCGGAAAAGAGCTTTGCGATAAATTTGACCGCGTAGTCCGACGCTGTTGGGTAAACAGAGAAAATAGCGAATCTCCTCAACAAGATTTTGACTATTGCTGGTATCTATGGTGCGGCCCGTGTTCGCCTCTGTTTGGTAAGAAAAAAATGGCAACTTTTGAACGTTATTTAACCGACGTTCCGAAATTGCATATAGAGGAGCAAAACGCCTACTATAAATTTCGAGATAAAGTAGAAACATGCAATTTTATTTTAGAAGAATTCGGATTAAATCCAGCTAAATCGCATATTATCAACGGACACATGCCGGTGAAAGCTACAAAAGGAGAAAACCCGGTCAAAGCAAACGGGAAACTATTCGTGATTGACGGCGGTATGTCAAAACCGTACCGCAAAGAGACGGGAATTTCAGGATATACCTTGATTCATAATTCAACAAGTTTAATCCTCGTTGAACACCAACCTTTTTGTTCCAAAAACATTGCAATCAAAGAGGAAATAGATATTATTTCTTCACGTAAAACCATCGAAGTTTCGCCGAATATCATTTGCGTAGGAGATACCGATATCGGCGTGGAGTTACGCCGACAAGTAGACGATCTCAAAAAGCTGCTTAAAGCCTATCAAGTAGGGGTAATTAAAGAAAGGTAGCCCCTAAGAAGACGTTACACAATATTTCTTCCGATCCAATATAGGATTATAACGATTAAAAGAAAAAGAATAAATTTTGTTCCCGATAGGAAACGATGGAGTTTGGGAAACCGTTTTTTCCCTTCAAAATGTTCAAGATAGACTAAAATAAGGATTAAAGGAACAGCAAAAAAGAACCCAGGATTATAGAAAAATGCTTGCTTAAAATCCAAATGTAATACGCTATGAATCGCGCGTTGCGTTCCGCAACCGGGACATTGCCATCCCGTTAATTTATAGAAAATACATGGCAAAAAATAATCGTTCCCTTCAGGATCAAAAGAGAAATAAACGACAATCAAGCCCGCAATTAAGAGGGCTGCAAGAATGGCAAGTCTTTTTCTTGTGAGTCTAATAATAATTCAGCGAATCTAATAAAGAGCCTCCAGCTATTCCAAAAATCATCAATAAAATATAAGCGATTGTTCCGACAATTCCGGCTATAAGTCCCCACATACAAAAGCTTTTTGCATTTCTGGAAGCCCTTAGCGAACCTTCGTAATTGCCTTGTAAATAACGTGTTTCAACTTGTGAAGCATTCACAATCGCCGGAATGCCAAGCGGCATGCAACATATGATAGTCACTACAATCGATTGCCAAAGATATGTGGGCGACATCGGCGGTTTTGAAGGTTGTTGCGGATTATCATAATGATAATTCGGATTCTGTGGCGCCACCTCGACATATTGGCCAGGAGCTTTATAAGAGGGATCTTTTACATACAAAGAAGCTCCGCATTTCGAACAAAAAGATGCATTATCTAAATTCTGCTCTCCGCATTGAGTACAATGTTTCATGATGTTTTATTATTTATTATCGCTGCAAAGATAAAAATAATAATTCATATATTAAATTTAACTACTTGGTAAATTCAATTTTTTAGATTTAAGATTTATTTCATGGAACATAAACTTCCAAAACTTTTGCCGCTTGTTTAGGAATAAGCATAATTTCATTGACAGCGTTAGGAATTAAAATAATCTCGCCTCTTTGCAGTGCAATTTTCCCCTCGCTATATTTCAAATCCAACGCGCCTTCTACGCAAAGATATACGACAAAAGAGTCTAATTCAGAGAAATCTTTGCGAATGGGGTCTGTCGCGGAGAGGATATTGGTATTGAAGAAAGAAGATGCGACGACGGGAATAGTAGCGTTATTAATGGATTGATAATTTGTTCGATAATTCTTTTCTACCTTAAAATCAATGGCGTCTAAAGCTTCTTCGACATGCAGTTCCCGTTCATTTTCTTGCGCATCCTTTCGGCCCCAATCATAAATACGATAGGTCGTGTCCGAACTTTGTTGTATTTCCGCCAATAAAATTCCTTTTCCAATGGAGTGAACGCGGCCGGCCGGCATAAAAAAGACATCGCCCGCATGCACTTTTTCTCTGTTCAGAACGCTTTCCAAGCGTTGTTGCGTAATAAGTTTTTGGAAAGATTCTTTGTCGATCTGTTTATCGAATCCGGAAATCAATTCCGCTCCTTCTTCCGCTTCCATGACGTACCACATTTCCGTTTTTCCTCTTTCAAGGTTTCTTTTTTGCGCCAATTCATCGTTCGGATGAACTTGAATAGAGAGATCGTCGGCAGCGTCGATCAATTTAAAAAGAAGCGGAAAATCCTCTTCGTATTGTTCAAAAACCTTATCGCCAACCAAATCTCCCATAAATATCTCGATCAATTCGCTGATATTATTCTCGGCAAGCCATCCGTTAAGGACTACCGTTTCTTCTCCTTCAATACCGGAAAGCAACCATGCTTCGCCATAAAAAGCGTCCGGAATAGCTTCTTCGGAAAGCGCATGAAGATGAGTTCCTCCCCATATTTTTTCTTTCAACAAAGGTTGAAATTTCATCGGATATAGTTTATTCATCATAGAATTTTATTGTAACTTCTTGAAAAATTCCCAAATAACAATACCTGCGCAAACGGTTACATTTAACGAATGTTTAGTGCCGTATTGCGGAATCTCTACGCAAAAATCTGAACAATCGACAACTTCTTGCTCGACGCCCTCCACCTCATTTCCAAAAACAAGCGCAACAGGCGGATTGATCTCAAATTTTCCATTCAATTTTGTACTGTCGGCGACTTGTTCCACGGAAACAATCTGATAACCTTCCTTTTTTAATGCGTCAATAGCTTCCAAAGTGGTTTTGAAATAACGCCATGCGACGGTTTCAGCGGCGCCTAAAGCTGTTTTATGGATGTCGCGATGCGGAGGCGTCGCCGTAATGCCGCACAAAATCAATTCTTGCAAAAGAAAAGCGTCGGCAGTTCTGAAAAACGATCCAATATTATTCATGCTTCGGATGTTATCAAGCACAACTACGATAGGAAATTTTTCCGCTTTATGAAATTCATCGGGCGTCATTCTTCCCAATTCATCCATTTTGAGTTTTAGCGCCATTTTTACGTGTCTTTTTTGAAAATGCAAAATTACAAAAATAACGGCTATGTAAAATTTTGTCGTTTGAGCGAATGTTACCTGAAATAAAAATTTAAAATCATTCAAAAAGAAATACCTGCAAATAGCTCTTTTTTGATAAACTTCCCTACCTTTGCAATCAATCTGATTTTTGTATTTATTAATTAAAATAACGAATTATGAAGACATTGAAATTTATCCCCCTATTATTGGCGTCCTTAATCATTTTATTAAGCAGTTGCGGAGAAACGAAAAAGTATAAATATGAAACGGTCCCGGACGACCCGATGAATACGCGCATTTATACATTGAATAATGGATTAAAAGTATTTCTAACGGTTTATAAAGACGAACCGCGTATTCAAACTTATATTCCGGTAAAAGCGGGGAGTAAAAACGATCCGTCGGAAACGACAGGTTTGGCGCACTATTTTGAGCATATGATGTTTAAAGGAAGTCCTAATTTCGGAACGTTAGATTGGGAAACGGAAAAAGGAATGATCGCGCAGATCGATTCGCTGTTTGAAATATATCGAACGCTGACCGAAGAAGAAGAGCGCGCGCAACTATATCGAGTGATCGACAGCATCTCTTTTGAGGCTTCCAAATTGGCCATTCCGAATGAATACGACAAATTGATGCAAGCTATCGGCGCAAAGGGAACAAATGCGGGAACATCGAACGATTATACCATTTATATAGAAAATATTCCTTCCAATCAACTCGAAAATTGGGCAAAAATTCAGGCCGACCGCTTTTTAAACCCTGTTTTAAGGCTTTTCCATTCTGAATTGGAAACAATCTACGAAGAGAAAAACATGTCGCTCACGCAGGACAATCGCAAAGTGACCGAAGCGCTTTTTGAAGGACTTTATCCAAACCATCCTTACGGCCAACAAACAACGTTAGGATCTCAGGAACATTTAAGAAATCCTTCGATGAAAAATATTCGTGAATTTTATTCTACTTATTATGTTGCAAACAATATGGCGGTCGTTATGTCGGGAGATTTTGATTATGACGAAGCCATCCGATTGATCGATAAATATTTCAGCGTTTTGCCGTCGGGCGACGCGCCTGAATTGAAAGTAAAACCGGAATCGCCGATTGCCGAGCCGATTAAAAAAGAAGTCGTCGGATTGGAAGCGGAAAATATTCGTTTTGGTTACAGATTGGATCTGCCCGCCAATCATCCCGATATTTATATCGCCAATATGTTGTCCGAAATGATGTATAACGGAAAAGCCGGCTTGATCGATATAAATCTTGTTCAGAAACAGAAAGTATATTACGCTTATGCGACGACTTATGAATTATGCGATAATTCTTCATTGATTTTCGGTGGAGCTCCTAAAACCGGACAAACGCTCGACGAAGTTAAAGATTTGATCATTGAACAAATAGAGTTGCTAAAACAAGGTCAATTTGAAGATTGGATGTTGCAAGCCGCCATCGACAATATGAAATTACACGGAATGAGACGCCTTGAAAGCAATTCCGGACGCGCTATGTGGCTCTCAAGTTCTTTTATGAACAATATTCCATGGAATGAAGCGTGTAAATTGATTGAAACGTATAGCAAAATCACCAAACAACAGATCGTGGACTTTGCCAATAAATATTTGAACAACAACTATGTAGCCGTTTATAAATTGCAAGGGACTCCGCCTGAAATATCCAAAATAGCGAAACCTGATATTACGCCGATTCATGTCAATCGCGACGTGGAATCGGATTTTTTAAAAGAGATAAAAGCTTCCAAAACAGCGAGCATCGAACCTGTTTTTATCGATTTCGATAAGGAAATCACAAAAGTCCCGTTTAAAGGTTCTGAAATATTATCCATTCAAAATAAAGAGAATAAAACTTTTTCTCTCTATTTTCATTTTCCGATGGGAACTTTTAACAATTTGAAACTGCCTATTGCAATCGATTATTTGGAATATTTGGGAACTTCAAAATATTCGCCCGAGGAGATCCAACAAGAATTTTATAAATTGGCTTGTTCTTACGGAATTTATGCCGGACAAGAAGAGTCGAGAATCTATGTATCGGGATTGAGCGACAACATGGAAAAAGCGTTAACTTTGGTTGAGGCATTGCTTTCCGATCCGCAACCCAACGATGAAGCGTTGAAAAATGTCATCACAGATATTTTGAAATCAAGAGACGACGCCAAAGCCAATCAAAATCAAACGTTGAACGCATTGGTCAATTACGGCGAAAAAGGGAAAGATTATGTCAATTATAAGCTTAGCGAAACGGAACTTCATGCCTTAACGTCGACAGAATTGTTGGATATTATTAAAAATCTCACGAAATATAAACATCAAATATTATATTACGGAACAGAGACGGCGAACGGGTTAGCCAATATCCTCGAAAAATATCATAAAATCGGAGACGAATTACTTGATCCGCCTGCGACAAAAGAGTTTCCGCAATTAGAAACGACGAGCAATAAGGTATATTGGGCGCATTACGACGCCAATCAATCACGTTTGCAAACTTACTCCCGCAGCGTTCCTTATGATGCTTCGTTATATCCTGTCGTCTCTATGTATAACTCTTATTTTGGCGGAGGAATGAATGCGATTGTTTTCCAAGAGATGAGGGAAAAACGCTCTTTGGCTTATATGGCGCGCTCCAGATATAACGTTCCTCTTAAAAAAGATGAATATTATGAGAATTATGCGCTTATTGCCACTCAAAACGACAAGATCATCGATGCTTTGGACGCTTTCAACGAACTGTTTAACGAAATGCCTGAGTCGGAAGTAGCTTTCGCAAATGCAAAAGAAGGACTTAAAACGCAGATAGCGACCGAACGTATTACAAAAATGAATATTATTTGGCGCTATATGGCGAACCAAAAATTAGGCGCCAATCACGATATGCGTAAAGATCTTTATGATGCTATTCCGAAATTTACGCTCGCCGATGTTAAAAAATTCAATCAGGAATATATAAAGAATCAACATAAAACCTATTTTATTCTTTCGAAAGAAGTGGAAACTCCTTTTGAAGAGTTGCAAAAATACGGACCGATTCAAAAATTAACATTGGAGGAGATTTTTGGATATTAACAATGGCCGTTTTCGGCATAAATATTGGAAATAATTAAATTTACGGGGTAGCATTGGTTACCCCGTTATTTAAATAATAATTTTTGTTTTTTTTATGAGGCATATTGAAGTTTATTGCGAGAATACCGGCGCATACAAAAGGTATCTGTTGGGAACAACTTTGAAAGAGATTTGCGACGATCAAAAGATAAAATTGGCTTATCCCATTTTGGGCGTTTATGTGAATAATTTGGTTCAAGATTTGAATTATCCTATCTATAAGCCGATTAACGTTCGTTTCTTTGATTATACCGATGCCGCCGGAAGGCGTATCTATTTTCGCAGTATAACATTTGTTCTGTACAAAGCTATGCAAGATCTCTATCGGCAAACATCGGTTACATTGGAAAATTCAGTCCCTCATGGTTATTACTTCTCTTTCAAGCAATTGCCGGTTACGTTAGATGAAAAATTCATCGCCGTTCTAAAGAAACGAATGCAAGAGATCATTCGAGCCGATTTACCTTTTATTACGCAAAAAATACCTACAAAGGATGCTTTGGCGTTATTCAAAGAGGGAAAATTGACGGAAAAAGCGCGCCTTTTTAAATCGTTAAATAGATTATATACGATCATTAACCGCTTGGACGACTCCGTTAATTATTTACACGGTTATCTGGCGCCGTCGACCAAATGTTTGAGCATCTTTGATATAGACCTTTATCAGGGAGGCGTTCTGCTTCGCGTTCCCAATCCTGCAAATCCTACGATAGTAGAAAAAAAAGAAGATCATCCTAAATTGGCAGAGATTTTTAAAGAACATAAAGAGTGGGCAAAATTAGTGCAGGCAAAGAATATTCCCGACGTCAATATGCATGTAGAGGAGGATCACGCTTCTATGTTGATCAAAATTGCGGAAGCTTTGCAGGAGAAAAAAATTGCGCAAATTGCCGATATGATTCATTTGCAAAGCGATAAAATTCGTTTTGTCCTGATTGCAGGGCCTTCTTCTTCAGGAAAAACAACATTCAGCAAACGATTGGCGGTACAATTAGGCGCTTCCGGTATTCATCCTTATGCCATCTCCTTAGACGATTATTTTATCAATAGAGAAGATACGCCGCTCGACGAAAACGGCAACTATGACTTTGAAAGTATCGAGGCTTTAGACTTGCAAAAATTTAACGAAGATTTGGCGACTCTTGCCCGGGGAGAAGAGACGATCATCCCAAAATTCGACTTTAAAACAGGATGCCGTGCGCCAGAAGGAACAAGAATGAAAATAAACCCTTCGGATATCGTCATCATTGAAGGAATCCACGGACTGAATCCGCGTCTTACCGAAAGGATCCCGAGAGAGATGAAATATTTAATATTTATCTCGGCCTTGACGCAAATTGCAATCGATCGTCAGGATTATATCTCCACTTCCGACAACAGATTGATTCGTAGAATGGTTCGCGATGCAAAATATCGCGATTATTCCGCTTTGGAAACGATCAATCGCTGGCCAAGCGTCAGAATCGGCGAAGAAAAGAATATTTTTCCATTTCAAGAGAATGCAAATATCATGTTTAACTCGGCATTGATCTATGAATTGGGCGTTTTGAAATACGACGCCGTTCCGCTGTTGAACGAAGTCCCCGAAAATGAGCCCGCATATAACGACGCGCAACGGTTATTGCGAATCCTCTCGTACTTCAAACCAATTGGAATCCGAGAAATTCCGCCGACTTCTATTTTAAGAGAATTTTTAACGGGAAGTAGCTTCAGATATTAATACATTTTATTAATTTCCAAAATCATCGAACATAATATTTTCCTTCGGAACGCCAAGATTATCAAGCATATCAATAATGGCATTAGTCATGGCGGCAGGACCGCAAATATAATATTCGATATCTTCCGGAGCAGGATGGTCTTTTAAGTATTGATCGAAAATTACTTGATGGATAAATCCCGTCGGTCCCGTCCAATTATCTTCCGGCAAAGGAGCCGACAACGCCACATGAAAATTGAAATTAGTAAATTCTTTCTCAATAGCATGGAATTGATCAATATAAAACAACTCTCTCAACGAACGTCCTCCATACCAGAAAGAAGCTTTACGCGTTGTTCTTTTTGTCAGAAATTGGTCAAAAATATGAGATCGCATGGGAGCCATTCCTGCTCCGCCGCCGATGAACATCATTTCATTTTGAGTCTCTTTAATAAAAAACTCGCCATAAGGCCCTGAAATAGTGATTTTGTCGCCCGGTTTACGCGAAAAGATATAGGAGGAGCATATTCCCGGATTAACTTTCATGAATCCGCCCGCATTTCTGTCGAACGGCGGCGTAGCAATCCGCACGTTCAACATAATAATGTTCCCTTCCGACGGCGCATTGGCCATAGAATAAGCTCTGAAAATAGGCTCCGGATTGCGCATTTTCAAATCCCACATCTGAAATATCCCCCATTCTTCACGATATTTTTCTTCGACTTCGATATCTTTATAATCGATCTCCGTTATGGGAACGTCTACTTGAATATAGCCGCCGCTCCGAAACTTAAGATTTTCTCCTTCAGGAAGTTTTACAACAAATTCTTTGATATACGTGGCGACATTTCTGTTAGAAACAACTTCACATTCCCATTTTTTCACACCGAATACTTCCGGAGATATCTCTATCTTCAAATTATCGCGCACTTTTACCTGACAGGCTAATCTCCAACGATTTTGTTGCTCTTTTCTCGTAAAAAAGCCCATCTCGGTCGGTAAGATTGTTCCAGCTCCTTCTAAAACTCGGCAACGGCACATCCCGCATGTTCCGCCGCCTCCGCAAGCCGACGCCAAAAATATTTTTTGGTTCGCTAAAGTACTTAATAAAGCATTCCCTTGCGGAACATTAATTGTTTTCTCATCATTGATCAATATTTCAACTGATCCCGACGGCGTTAATTTTTTCTTAGTATAAAGCAGCAGGATGATCAACAATAAGATAATGCCTAAGAAAACGGCAGTTCCCGCTAATACGATAGTTATTATACTCGAAGTTACCATTTTTTTACAATTTTATTCCCATAAAACACATAAACGCAATTCCCATAAGTCCGGCAATAATAAACGTAATGCCAAGCCCTTGCAAATATTTGGGGATATTGGAATATCTAATTTTTTCGCGAATGGCGGCAATGCCTACAATAGCTATAAACCAACCAATTCCCGATCCAAAAGCAAACGCCGTCGCTTCGCCGATATTAGCGTAATCGCGTTCTTGCATAAAAAGCGAACCGCCCATAATGGCGCAGTTAACGGCAATCAATGGAAGAAAAATTCCCAATGAAGAGTATAACGCCGGAGAAAATTTCTCTACAAACATCTCCACCAATTGCGTTATGCTGGCAATGACCGCAATGAAAATGATAAAACTGAGAAAATCCAAATCTACATTTGCCATTGCCGGAGATATCCAACTCATTGCGCCCGGAGAGAGGAAATATCTATTCAATAAATAGTTGACAGGAACCGTAATAATCAATACGAAAATTACGGCCACTCCCAATCCCGCGGATGTCTTTACCGTTTTCGAAACGGCAAGATATGAACACATGCCTAAAAAATAGGCAAATATCATATTGTCTACAAAAATCGACTTAATGAATATATTAACAGCTTCCATAACTCTTCCTATTTAATATCTTTACCTTGTTGCTTGGAATTATTGATCCAAATGATAATGCCTAACATAACCAGCGTCATCGGAGGTAAAATCATTAATCCATTATTTTGATAACCAAATTCATAGAACGATTCGGGAATGATCGTATACCCCAAAAGTTTTCCCGAACCGAGCAACTCTCTGAAGAAAGCCACGACTGCCAATATCCAAGCGTAACCAAATCCGTTTCCGATGCCGTCGACAAACGAATCCCATGGTTTATTAGACATTGCAAACGCTTCTAAACGCCCCATAAGAATACAGTTGGTAATGATCAATCCGACAAAAACGCTCAATTGTTTGCTCACTTCGTAAGAAAAAGCTTTAAGCGTCTGATCAACCAAAATCACCAACGAGGCAATAACGACTAATTGTACAATAATACGGATTCGTTGCGGAATGGTATTCCGCAACAACGAGATCGCCAAGTTGCTGAAAGCCGTCACAATCATTACGGATAGCCCCATGACCAACGCAGGCTTCATTTCAACCGTTACGGCAAGCGCCGAGCAAATTCCCAACACTTGCACCATAATAGGGTTATCGGCGCTCAGAGGACCGAGTAATATCTTCTTCGTCTTTGGACTTAATAGCATTTTTTTATTTGACATAATTCTTTATATTCATAATTCAAGATCAATCTTGAACTTGTTGGTTTAATATCCAATTTTTATAATAATGAAAAAAATCATTCAGCATATATTGCACGCCATTTGAAGTAATAGTCGCTCCGCTAAGCGCATCGACAGCATGTTTACGATCTTGTTCCGGTAATTTTTGAATTCCTCCTTTTATGACCAAAAAGTTGAGCAACTGATTTTTATCATCGACGACTTGCTTTCCGATAAATTGCGACGTAAATTGAGGTAATGTTATATTTGCTCCCAAACCGGGCGTTTCTCCCGCATGATCAAAAGTTACTCCCTGAATAAAATCAAGATTTTGATCCAAAGCAATATTTCCCCAAATAGAGCCCCAAAGTCCGGTTCCCCGCACGGGAAGCACATATCTTTGTTCCTCTTCATCTTCATAAACAAAAATGGAAAACATCGGTTCTTTTTTATTTTTTATGTTGTCTAAGGCTTGTTTCGGATCAAGATCAAATGCGCGAATTTGCTCTTTGGTAAGAAACGCTCCCTTTTTCACGTCGTAATTGCTGATAATATTACCAAGCGTATCAACTGCCAACTCTTTTACGATATATTTTTGATAAAGTTCGGTTGCATTATCTTGACTGATTTCAATATCTTTTCCCGTAGTAGCCGCTTTGAGAATATTTTGCATTTTTTCTATTCGAACATTCTCTGTCTGCTTTGGCTGAAGTAATGTGGCGGCAACAGAAAGAAGCACGGCGACAACGACTACCAAAATAACAGCGTATGCAAAGGTATATTTATTACTATTTATATCCATAACCACTGATTTTTTAAATTTTTACCATAACGTCTTTCGCTCTTTTGACTCTTTTGCGGATATTGCTTTGAACAACCAAATAGTCGATCAAAGGAGCAAATACGTTCATTAATAAAATAGCCAACATCATTCCTTCGGGATAAGCCGGATTTATCACCCGCATCAATACGCATAATATTCCGATAAGCGCTCCATAGATATATTTCCCCGTTTCGGTTTGCGCGGAAGTGACCGGGTCGGTCGCCATAAAAACAGCCCCGAAAGCAAATCCGCCGATCAGAAAATGTTCCCAAGCGGGAATTAACATAACGTCGTTGGCTCCAACCAAATTAAATATTAACCCCATTAAATATCCTCCGGCAAATATAGATAACATGATTTTCCAACTTACAATGCCCGTTATCAGCAAAAAAATAGCTCCCAACAGGATAGCGACAAAAGATGTTTCGCCGACAGATCCGGGAATAAATCCGA
Organism: Bacteroidales bacterium; assembly: GCA_031254805.1. GTDB lineage: Bacteria > Bacteroidota > Bacteroidia > Bacteroidales > WRLA01 > WRLA01. Next base: position 15,733 of record JAIRTP010000103.1, on the reverse strand, counting down.
GAACCATATCGGAAATACTCCATGTGTCATGAATGGCGGCAATATTGTCATTCAAAGCTTCTCCCAACGGCGTTGCTCCGCTGAACCCATCAATCGCCTGATGATGTTTTCCGATACGAACCCATACGTCGTCTCCGCTCATTTTCAGAGGATATGCAAAAAACAGGAAAGCTCTTGCCAACAAAGCCGGATTAATAATATTCATTCCCGTACCGCCAAAAATTTCTTTACCGACAAATACGGCAAATGCAGTCGCCAAAGCAATCATCCACAACGGAACATTGATCGGAAGGATCATCGGTATCAACAATCCGGTCACTAAAAACCCCTCGCTGATTTCATGTCGCCTCTTTTGAGCAAAATAAAACTCAATGGTCAGCCCGACGACATAAGAGATGATAACGGATGGCAAAACCGCTAAAAATCCGTAAAAAAATGTTTTCCAAAAATCGGCAATCTCGCCAATCGCTAAAAAATGTTGATATCCAACATTATACATTCCGAAAAGAAGCGCGGGAATCAAAGCTATCACAACGGTGATCATGCCGCGTTTCATATCTATGGCATCGCGGATATGGCATCCCGATTTTGTTACGGTATTCGGAACAAATAAGAACGTTTCAAATCCGTCAAATACCGACCATAGAAAGGAAAATTTTCCACCTTTCTCAAAATTAGGCTTTATCTTATCTACAAAATTTCTAATCCCTTTCATATACATTTATTCAATAATTCATAAACCGGCAAAACTGCAACCTCAGGGTAAACGTATTAATTTTTCATTTTAGAATTGTTATTTATTCCATCTCTTGACGCATCAAATCCAATCCTTTCCGCAATTCTGCTTGCCAAGCAATTTTTGAAGGACAAATAAATTCGCATAAAGCTACGTCTTCTTCTTCCACTTCATAAATTCCCAACGCTTCCATATTGTCAATATCTTGCGTTATAGCCGCTTTCATTAATTGTACGGGATAAATATCCAATGGAAATACTTTTTCATAATCTCCGTTGAAAACGAATGCGCGTTTTCCGCCGTTCAAATTGGTATCCAAACGATACGATTTGTTTGGCGTCAACCAACTCAAATAAGTATGCCAAAAAGAATATTTTTTAAAACGGGGCATCATCCAACCGAGCAATTCATAATGATCCCCTTCGGGAATCACCATAATTTGGTTGTCATAAAAACCGGCGTATCCGTCGATGCCAACATTCGTCCCGGTTAATACGTTGCCGCTTATATAGCGCAGTTCTCCGGAATTTAGCGTAAACGGTTCTAACAACTCCTTCATGGAGGCTCCTAAAAATGCTTTCACATATTTTGGTTGTTGCACCTCGCTGCCGGTTACAGCAAAAATACGGGAGACGTCATATTTTCCGTTAAGAAAAAGATTTCCTATCGTCAAAACTTCTTGCGGACGCAAATACCAAACTATTTCTCCCTTATTGACAGGATTTAATTTATTGATTTGCGTCCCGACATTCCCCGCAGGATGAGGGCCTTTAAAAAAGTTAATTTGAACATTTTTCGATTTAAGGAACACTTGTGATACGTTGACGCTGGAAGCCAAATTAAGATGCACTTTTCCGGAAGTCAATTTTGCCAAAGCGTCCAATCCTGCTTGAAAAACGTCGTCTTGTCTATGTACCATAAGATTGAAATCAGGCGCTAAAGGGGCTGTGTCGAAACAAGAGATAAAAATTGCTTTCGGCGTACGATTCAGACATGCAACAGTCCCGTAAGGTCGTTGTCGCAACATAGACCAAACGCCGCTTTTAAGCAACTGAGCAACAATATCCTCACGTTTCAAGGCAATGGGATCTCTTTTTTCGAACGTTTCATAATCTATTTCCTGATCGGCGTCGATTCGAACTTCCAAAATACGACGTTTGTCGCCGCGAATAATATCTGTAACTATTCCGGATACAGGCGAAGCGACTAATATCTGTTCTTGATCTTTATTATAAAATAGCGGCGTTCCCGCTTTAACTTTTTCGCCGGGTTCCACTAACATTCGAGGAATTAAAGCATGAAAATCGGAAGGTTTTATAGCATACTTTGTTGGGAAAAGCGGTTTTACAACATATTCTGCCTTCCCTTCCAACCGAATATCCAAGCCTTTAGTTATTTTAATTTCAGCCATAACGCAATGGATAAAGTTTCTGCAAATATATAAATTACTTTGGATTAAATAACTTTTATTAATAAATAAAAATACAATTTTTATTTCAATAAATCCGGATGAATCATTAGAAAAACATGGATTGATAATCAATGAGTCTCTAACGCTTGGTATTAGAACTTTTTTATCGGAATTCAATTAACTAACTACACATCATCTACAGAGGAATATCGCATTTATATTTATATCGAAAATTAGCCGTTTTTTTCGATGATTAATGTGTTCATCAAAGCTAATCTGCCATTTGTATTTATCAAATTTCTGCTTTTTCGTCTGGTTCCTGTAAGATTGAATATACAACCAAATGTTATTCTGCAAATAATTACTAACTTTGCCAGATTAAATAAGAAAAAATAAATCATACGTTCATGAAACCAATAAGAATGGTCGATCTGCAAGGCCAATATCTCAAGATCAAACAAGAAGTAGATGCAGAAATCCAAAAAGTGATTGATAATACCGCTTTTATCAATGGTCCTGCCGTCAAAGAGTTTCAAGCCGATTTAGAACAATATCTGGATATTAAACATGTCATTCCCTGCGCTAATGGCACCGACGCTTTGCAATGCGCTATGATGGCTTTGGGATTGAAATCAGGAGACGAAGTGATTACTACTTCTTTTACCTTCATTGCTACGGCTGAAGTGATTGCTTTGTTGGGATTGACCCCCGTCGTTGTCGACGTATTGCCCGATACGTTTTGCATTGATCCCAAAGCTGTCGAAAAAGCTATTACTCCAAAAACAAAAGCGATTGTTCCCGTTCATCTTTTCGGACAATGCGCCGATATGGAAGAGATCATGAATATTGCAAAAAAACACAATTTATTTGTAATTGAAGATAACGCGCAAGCTATCGGCGCAACATATACCTTTAAAGATGGAACAAAGAAAAAATCGGGAACGATAGGAGATATCGGTTGCACCTCTTTTTTCCCATCGAAGAATCTCGGATGTTTCGGCGACGGCGGAGCGATTTTCACAAACGACGACGCGCTGAACGAGATGTTGCTTTGCATTGTCAATCATGGCATGAAAGTGCGATACTATCATGATTATATAGGAGTTAATTCCCGTTTGGATTCTATTCAAGCCGCTGTTTTGAAGATAAAATTGAAGTATTTGGACGAATATAATGCAGCGCGTCAAGCGGCGGCGGAATATTATCGCAAGGGTTTTGCACAATGCCCGAAACTAAAGACGCCTGAAACGGCTTCTTTTACCGATCATGTTTTTCATCAATATACGCTTGTTACCAATGACTTAAACCGGAATAGTTTGCAAACGTTCTTACAAGAAAGGAATATTCCCGCCATGATCTATTATCCGGTTTCGTTGCACAAACAGAAAGCTTATCAAGATCCGCGTTACAAAGAGGGCGATTTTCCCGTTACGGAGGCTTTGTGCGACACCGTAATATCGTTGCCCATGCACACCGAATTGGATCAGGAACAACAGGATTACATCATCGAATCGGTATTGAAATTTGCAAATATGTAAATTTTCATTTCGCTGCGATAAATGAAAAGTTGTGTTTATCCGGCAAATATTAACGCAATGAAAACGGTAAAATTTATAGATCTTTTTTGCGGAATTGGCGGTTTCAGGCAAGCCATGGAGGAGGCGTGCCGAGAGAACGAACTAATTCCTCATTGCGTTTTTTCATCGGATATCGACCCTTTTTGCCAAATCAGTTATAACGCAAATTTTGGAGAAAACCCGGCGGGAGATATTACCAAGATCGATGAAAAGGAAATCCCCGATCATGATGTTTTATTTGCCGGATTTCCTTGTCAGCCGTTTAGTATTATAGGACAAATGGAAGGGTTTAGCGATATTCGCGGCACGCTTTTTTTCGATATCGCACGAATTTTGAAACGCAAAAAGCCTCAAGCGTTTGTTCTTGAGAATGTAAAGCAACTTGTCGGCCATGATAAAGGAAAAACTTTGAAAGTGATCCTCACAACATTAAAAGACTTAGGTTATCATGTGCAATTTTCTGTTTTAAACGCGCTCGACTACGGACTTCCGCAAAAACGAGAACGAATATTTATCGTCGGAACACGACAGGCAAGCGATTTTTCTTTCCCCGCTCCTACTCGATATTTTAAACCTTTGGAGGAAATCTTGGAAAAGGAAGTCGACCGGAAGCATTATGTTTCGGAAAATATCAGAAATAAAAGAAAAAAGCGGCATGCGTCCATTTATCCGCTTTCTATTTGGCATGAAAATAAATCGGGAAACATATCTTCCTATCCTTATTCTTGCGCTTTGCGCGCAGGGGCTTCTTATAATTATCTTTTAGTCAACGGAGAACGCAGATTGACGCCTCGCGAAATGTTCCGTTTGCAAGGATTTCCCGATTCTCATAAAATTGTGGTAAATGATAATCAAGCGCGAAAACAAGCCGGCAACGCTGTACCAGTCAATCTGGCTAAAGCAGTTATTTTGAAACTGTTATCATTTGTTCTCGGTTCTTCGAAAAGTTAAGTTTATAAAATTAAAATATAAATAGCGCAATTAGAAAATAAATAAAAATGGCCGACGTTTTTTCAAAAGAAGATCGAAGCGAGATTATGCGACAGGTCAAAAGTTGTCGCAACAAATCAACGGAACTCAAATTGATCGGGTTTTTTAAAGAAAACCATATAAAAGGGTGGCGTAGAAATTATAAATTATACGGGAACCCGGATTTTGTTTTTTTAGCGAAAAGATTGGCGATCTTTGCAGACGGATGTTTTTGGCACGGTCATAACTGCCGGAATACGACGCCAAAAGATAATGCGGAATATTGGAACAAGAAAAAAGAGCGCAATAAAAAGCGCGACCAAGAAGTTTCACAAAAGCTTCAGGAAAAAGGATGGAACGTAATTCGCATTTGGGAATGCGAGCTCAAGAAAAAGGAGTTGTTAAAAGAGAAATTGCAAGTCCTTTTCGAAATGTTTCGCGTATAAGAATCGTTTAAAAGTTTAACGTATATAAATAAGAATTTATTTAATTTACAATATCAATTACCATGGATTACAAAAAATATTACGCTTATTTCTGCCGGGAATATTTTACCGACTTAATGAAAAAACATGCAAAAAGTTTCAATTAATAAATTTAGATAGATCATTAATTTAAAGTATGAATATCGGATATTTTGCACATGAAACGGCGGTTATCGATCCGGGCGCAAAAATAGGCGCCGGCGTAAAAATTTGGCATTTTTGCCATATCATGTCGGGATGTGAAATCGGCGATTTTTGCAATCTTGGGCAGAACGTATTTGTCGCTACGGGCGTTGTTTTGGGGAAAAATGTACGGTTACAAAATAATGTCTCTATTTACACCGGCGTTATCTGCGAAGACGATGTTTTTCTTGGTCCTTCTGCCGTCTTCACCAATGTAAAAAATCCGCGTAGCCGCATCAACCGCAAAGATCAATTTGCGCGGACAATAGTAAGAAAGGGAGCGACGGTGGGAGCAAATGCAACGATTGTTTGCGGTAATACGATCGGTAAATACGCATTCATCGGCGCCGGAGCGGTTGTGACAAAAGACGTTCCCGATTACGCATTGATTATCGGTAATCCGGGAAAGCAAGTCGGCTGGATGAGCGAATATGGGCATCGTCTACATTTCGACGAAACAGGAGTAGCGGAATGTCCTGAAAGTAAAGAGCGTTATCAATTGAAAAATAATATAGTTACAAAGATATAAACATGGCAAATTTTGCATTAATCGGCTTGGGCGGCTATATAGCTCCACGCCATTTACAGGCGATCAATGAAACGGGAAACACTTTGATTGCCGCCTTAGATCCCTCCGATTCGGTCGGGATCATTGATAAACATTTTCCGGATGCTGATTTTTTTATCGAACCGGAACGTTTCGATCGTTATGTAGACAAGCAACGGCGCAGCGGCAATAAAGTTGATTACGTGAGCATTTGCTCTCCTAATTATCTTCATGACAGCCATATTAGGCTCTCTTTACGGAATCAAGCGGACGCCATTTGCGAAAAGCCGTTAGTACTCAATCCTTGGAATATTGACGCATTGAAGATTATCGAACAGGAAACAGGTAAAAAGATATATAATATTTTACAATTACGCTTGCATGATAATATATTAAAGTTGAAAGAATATCTTGACGGCGAGGACGCTAACGAAATTTACGACGTCGATTTGACTTATATCGCAAGCCGCGGCAAATGGTACGATCGCTCTTGGAAAGGGAACATTGAAAAATCGGGCGGCGTAGCGACAAACATTGGGATCCATTTCTTCGATATGCTTTCATTTCTTTTTGGCGACGTAGGGAAAAATATCGTTCATTTAAGCCAACCGCACAAAGCAGCCGGCTTTTTAATGTTGAAAAAAGCGCGCGTACGTTGGTTTGTCAGCATTGATTATAACGATATCCCCGATGCCGTCAAAGCCAAAGGAGAGCGAACTTTCCGTTCTATTACTATGAATCACAATGAAGAGATCGAATTCAGCAACGGATTCACTAATTTACATATAAAGAGTTATCAAGACATTCTCAACGGCGGCGGCTTCGGAATAGAAGCGGCTCGACCGGCTATTGAAACCGTTTTTGCTATTCGTAATGCCGTTCCGGTTGGGAAAAAAGGAGATTATCATCCGTTTATACATAATATGAAAGTTTAACGTTTGACTCTAATAATTCAGCTATTAAACAGTAAATATATTAAAGAATATCGCGCGTATGAAAGTATTAGTTACAGGTGGAACCGGATATATCGGTTCGCATACCGTCGTAGAATTGCAACAAAAAGGATATGAAGTCGTCATTGCGGACAATTTAATAAACTCGCATCGCGACGTAGTCGACAGAATAGAAAAAATTACCGGAATAAAACCTTGTTTTGAACAGATTGATTTGACCGTAGAAAAAGGGGTGAAGCAAATGTTCGATAAGCACGGCGATATTCATTCTGTTATCCATTTTGCAGCGTTAAAAGCGGTCGGCGAATCGGTGAAACAGCCTTTACGATATTATCATAATAATATTGAATCGTTGATCAATATTTTGGATGCGATGAATAGGATCGGGAGTAAAACTATCGTTTTTTCATCTTCATGCACGGTTTACGGACAACCTGAAAAACTTCCCGTAACGGAATTATCGCCCATACAACCGGCGTGTTCGCCATACGGACACACAAAGCAAATATGCGAAGAGATTATTGCCAATACGTTATCCGTATCGGAATTGAACGGCGTACTTTTGCGTTATTTCAATCCTGTCGGCGCTCATCCGTCGGCATTGATCGGAGAATTGCCTTTGGGCGCTCCTAATAATTTGGTTCCCTGCATTACGCAAACAGCTATCGGAAAACGTCCCGCATTGAAAGTTTTTGGGGACAATTATAACACGCCCGACGGAACGGCTGTTCGCGATTATATCCATGTGGTCGATCTAGCAAAATCGCACGTAGTCGCATTGGAACGTCTCTTCAACAAAAAGAACAAGAAAAATCTTGAAATTTTTAATATCGGAACCGGACAAGGGTATTCTGTTTTAGAAGTTATTCAATCTTTTGAAAAAGTGTCCGGAAGAAAACTGGATTACGAAATTGTCGGACGGCGTTCGGGAGACATTGAGAAAATTTGGGCGGATACGACATTTGCAAATAAAGAATTAGGATGGAAAGCAGTTCTTGGCATCGACGAAATGATGTTGTCGGCATGGAATTGGGAGATCGCCTTAAAAGGAGAATAATAAGTTGCGCGTTACATGAAATTTTCACTCTTTTTCAAATTCTGCGATTTTTACAGAAAATAAAACCAGCGACAAAAAAATAAATATAAATGACAAAAAGCATTTTAATTACCGGAGGAGCCGGATTTATCGGTTCGCACATTGTGCGTTATTTTGTAGAAAAATATCCCGATGCGCACATTATCAATTTAGATAAATTGACATACGCCGGCAATCTGGAAAACTTGAGAGATGTTGAAAATTGTCCCAATTATACCTTTATAAAAAACGATATTGTGGAGGAGCAGACCATGTTTCGGATTTTCGAACAGTATCAATTTGACTATGTTATACATTTAGCGGCCGAATCGCATGTCGATCGCTCCATTTCCAATCCCAATTCATTTGTTATCACCAATATTGTCGGCACGATTAATCTTCTGAATGCGGCGCGTAATATTTGGAAAGATAATATGGAGGAAAAAAGATTTTATCATGTTTCTACCGATGAAGTTTATGGTTCTTTGGGAACGACCGGTTATTTTACTGAAGAGACAAAATACGATCCTCGCAGTCCTTATTCCGCCTCAAAAGCCGGATCCGATCATTTGGTGAAAGCTTATTTTCATACGTTCAACATGCCCGTCGTACTTTCTAATTGTTCGAATAATTATGGTTCGTATCAATTTCCGGAAAAACTCATTCCGTTATTTATCAACAATATTCGTCAGAACAAGCCGCTTCCTGTTTATGGAAAAGGCGAAAATATTCGAGATTGGCTATGGGTTGGCGATCATGCGCGCGCTATAGAAACGATCTTATTGCATGGAAAAGTTGGGGAAACTTACAATATAGGAGGCAATAATGAATGGAAAAATATTGATTTAATTCGTCTGCTTTGCAAAATAATGGATAAGAAATTGCATCGCCCCGACGGTGAAAGTGAAAAGTTGATTACTTTTGTAAAAGATCGCGCCGGACACGATTTGCGCTATGCTATTGATTCTTCAAAATTACAAAACGAATTGCGTTGGAAACCTTCTTTACAATTTGAAGAAGGGTTGGAAAAAACCGTCGACTGGTATCTTCATAATCAAGAGTGGCTTGATCGTATCGTTTCCGGAGATTATTTGAAATATTATGAAGAACAGTACAAAAACAGATAAAACATTTTTCTAAAGATGTCGTAAAAGTTCATCTAAAAATTTTAATTATATCTCATGTTTTTTAAAGATGTTGTCGGTCAGGAAGAGATAAAAAATCGTTTGCGTAATTCCGTAAAAGAGCAAAGGGTGAGCCATGCGCAACTTTTCTCGGAAAATGAAGGTTATGGCGCATTGGCGCTGGCTATTGCCTATGCCGCTTATATCAACTGCCCCAATCGTACCGAAGAAGACGCTTGCGGCGTTTGCCCTTCATGCGTAAAGTTCAAAAAATATATGCATCCCGATCTTTATTTTGTCTATCCGACGGTTAAAGCGGAAGATAAACGTATTAGTAAGGATTATTTCAAGGATTGGCTCGCTTTGCTGGAAGAGAGCGATTGTTATTGTAATTTGGCCGATTGGGTTGAAAAATTGAATACCAACAACAAACAAACCATGATCTATGTCGAAGAGGCCGATCATATTCTTAAAACAATGAATTATAAAAGCTATGAGTCTGAATATAAAATTGTGATTATTTGGCTTGTAGAAAAAATGCAACATCAGGCCGCTCCGAAATTGTTGAAAATATTAGAAGAACCTCCTGAAAAAACTCTGTTTTTGCTTATTACTCAATCTCAGGAGGAAATTCTTTCGACCATCAAATCTCGAACGCAAGGCTTCCGGCTTCCTCCGATAGATATGGAGTCGTTGACAGCGGATATAAAATCAAATTTTGGAGATTTGCCGAATGATAAAATTGCGCGTATTGTTAATCTTTCCGAGGGAAGTCGAAGCAAAGCCTACAAGTTGATAGAATATGACGAAGAAGAGAAAGACTATTTTAACATGTTTGTGAAATGGATGCGGATCTGTTATCTTGCCGATTTTCAAAAAGCCATAACTCTGTCCGAAGACTTTTCAAAAATGGGGAGAGAACAACAAAAAGACTTTTTCAGTTATGCTTTGCAATTGCTGCATTTTTTTGTTCAATTTCATTCACAAGGCGCGTCATCCGTAAAAACAGAAGAGGAGGAACTCTCTTTTATTGAAAAATTTTCCTCTTACATTCATCTGCAAAACGTCGCTATTTACGCCGAGGCGTTTGAAGAGGCAATCTTTCATTTGGAACGCAACGCTAATTCAACCATACTTTTTACGGATATCAGCGCCAAGATTATGGCGTGGATACATAAAGAAAAACGGGGAAAATAATACTCTAACGAAACTGCCTGTTTACAATTTTTATGAAGATTTTTCCAATCATAGCAGAACGATGGATGGCCGACGGAGGAACTGTTTTTGGCGTCGTTCCAAAAAGCATATGGAGCAAAATATATCGACCGGACGCACTGAATAACGTTCCGACATGTAACCGCTGCTTATTGGTCGACACGGGAAAGAAAGTGATTCTGTTCGACGCCGGCATGGGAAATAAGCAAGATGATAAATTTTACGGATTTCGGTATCTTCACGGGGATGAATCTTTGGAAAAAGGGTTTAAAAAAGCGGGATATTGCTTTGAAGATGTGACCGACGTGGTATTTACGCATTTGCATTACGATCATGTCGGAGGCGCTTTTCGATGGGATGAAACAGGGAGTAAAGCGGTCGCCGTTTTTTCAAACGCGCAATATTGGCTCTCGCGCCGGCAATGGGAATGGGCAACGCATCCCAATCCGAGAGAAGCGGCTTCATTCATCCCCGAAAATCAAAACCCGGTTTTTGAGAGCGGAAAATTGCATTTTATCGAAGATGAAGGATTTTTTACGGAAGGTATTTACTTTAAAATGTTTCATGGCCACACCGACGGACAGATCATTCCCATCATTGAATGCGCCGGAAAAAAATTCGCTTATGTGGCAGATTTTATTGCAACTGCGGCGCATCTTCCTCTTCCATATATACCGGCTTACGATATTCGTCCGCTTATAACTATGGAAGAAAAGGAACGATTTCTACACGAAGCTCTTGAAAATGATTATTATCTCATTTTTGAACATGATCCTTTTATCGAATGCTGTTCTCTACATCAAACGCCCAAAGGAATTTTAGCGGATAAGATGATGAAGCTGGAGGAAATTGAGGAAACAAGCTAATTCGTGGATCACCTGCGAAAGTATGTGTTTATGCATAAAATTGGCCAATCTAAACAGAAAGAATTTAATATCCGCCACCCAAGGGCTAACGTACCTGATTTTAGCGGTCTAAACGCTTATATCAAAAAAAATATTATTTTTGCTAAACATTAAAATTAAAGCGATGAAGAAAAATAGATTAAGAAAATTTCTGGGAGGATTAAGTTTCGCGACGCTTTTATTTGCTTTTCAAGCTTGTTACGGAACGCCCCAAGATGACGGACTGGATATTTATCTTTATGGAAAAATCGTATCTAAAACAAACGGAGAGCCTGTTCAAGGGATTAATGTCTTCGTAAGTAATCTTGATTATTATGGTACATTACCGTGTGCCGTCTCCGACGAGGATGGCAATTTTTCATTTTTTACTGTATTGAACGATCACATTGCTGTTCGATTCGAGGATATAAACCCTCTTGAATACGGACATTTTTTACAAAAAGATACTGTTTTAACCAATATATATACAACAAAGATATTATTAAACATAGAATTAGAAGAGGTTGATGCTCTCGATCATAAAAAAGGCGGCGTTTCGGCAATTTAAAAAATTTGAGACGAAACATCATGAACTGAATTATCTCTTTTGGGAATGTACTACGCGATGTAATTTGAATTGTCTTCATTGCGGAAGCGACTGTTCCAAAGATAGTTCTCATCCCGATATGCCTTTAGAGGATTTTTTATCCGCTCTTGACACTGTGAAACAACCTTCTGTCGGCAATGTAATCGTCGTTCTTACCGGTGGCGAGCCGCTCTTGCGCAATGATTTGGAAATGTGCGGAAGAGAGATCCGAAAACGAGAGAAACGCTGGGGAATGGTAACTAACGGACAACTATATGATAGAGATAAACATATAGCGTTATTAAACGCTGGCATGGGAGCTTTGACGATCAGCCTTGACGGCAATAAAACGACGCATAGTTGGATGCGAAATTCAACAACTAATTTCGAAAAAGTAGACAACGCTATTGCTTTGGCGGCAAGTTATTCTCGCCTGAATTTCGACGTTGTAACTTGCGTCCATCAAAAAAACATAGACGAACTCCCTCAAATAAGAGATTATCTTATCCAAAAAAAAGTAAAAGCATGGAGGCTGTTTACTATCATTCCGATTGGACGTTCAACACAACACCCGGAGCTTTTTTTGACCGATAGTCAATTTGTCGGATTAATGGATTTTATTGTTCATACAAGACAAAATCCGGAAATCGATATTATGTTCAGTTGCGAAGGATATGTGGGTAAATATGAAGCAAAAGTGCGCGACAGTTACTATTTTTGCAGGGCGGGAATTAATATCGGATCCATTTTGATTGACGGCTCTATCTCCGCTTGTCCAAATATAGACCGTTCTTTTGTGCAGGGAAATATATATCAAGATAATCTCATGGAAGTGTGGGAGAATAAATTTCATGTATTTCGCAACAGAAAATGGACAAAAACCGGAAAATGCGCGCATTGTTCCGACTTCAAAGATTGCCAAGGAAATGGGTTCCATAATTGGCATGGGGAGAAAAAGCATCCGTTGGTATGCCATAAAGAAAAAATATCATAACCGAGTTGGCTTATTTACAGCATTTTTTTACATATATCCGTTAAAAAATCGATCATATATAATAAAACTACATTATCGTTGTTCTTAGTTCAAAATAATTTATTAAATTTAAGCTTGTATATGAAAAAATTAATTTTACTGATTCTTGTTACAATTCTCACATGCCACATTGTAGAAGCGCAAGATTATTCCAAAATTGAAAAATCGCTTCAGCAAAAAATGTCCGCTTCAAAAAGCAACGAAAAAATTTGGATTAATATCATCCTGAATAAGCAATATGATCAGTTTGAAATGCGGAGCAAGTCCGATGTTTTTCAAACAAAAGAGGCTAAACGAGCTTTTGTGATCAATGAACTCAAACGTTTTTCCGAAGAAAGCCAACGGAGCGTTCTCGACTTGTTAACTTTTTCTCCAGAAGAAGAAATAATGGAAGTCAAGACGTTGTGGCTTGCAAATGCTATAAATTGCTATGCGACGCCCGAAGCGATCGAGCAAATTTCTCTGCATCCTGATATCTTACTTATCGGCTATAATAAAGTAGAGAACGCTTTGTTTGACGGAGAAATTCCTTCTCCCGCAAAGAACAATAATGAAATAACCTATAATATTACGCAAGTCAACGCAGACGCGGTATGGGAGCTTGGCTATACGGGCGAAGGAATTATTGTCGCTGTTTTAGATACTGGCGTCAATTATAATCATACTGATTTACAAGGCAATATGTGGGAACATCCCGATTATCCATACCATGGATATGATTTTATCAATCGCGACAACGATCCCATGGACGATCACAGTCATGGAACGCATTGCGCCGGAACAGTCGCCGGACAAGGAGCTTCGGGTTCTCAAACGGGAATAGCGCCTAATGCCAAGATCATGGCGATAAAGATCATGAGCGATGAAGGCAGCGGATCGGTCAGCGTAATGTGCGAAGGCATTGAATTTGCTGTTGAACATGGAGCGCATGTTTTGAGCATGTCATTCGGAGTGCTGGCAGGAGGACAAGAAAGCGACAGGATCTTATTCCGTAACGCATTAATTAATACATTAGAAGCCGGCGTTATAGCTTCTGTAGGCGCAGGAAACGAGCGGGAATACCTTAACGATGAATTACCCGCGCCATACAATGTACGGCTTCCCGGAAATTGTCCGCCGCCATGGTTACACCCCGATCAAGTTCTTCAAGGAGGATTAACCGCCGTTGTTGCCGTAGGCGCAACCGACGACAAAGACGTACTCGCTTATTTTTCATCTGAAGGGCCGGTAACTTGGGAACATATTACCGGATTCAATGATTATGAATTAGATCCCGGTATGGGACTCATTCGCCCCGATGTTTGCGCTCCGGGAGTCAGTATTAAGTCGTTACAATATGATAGTAATACCGGTTATGTTTACATGAGCGGAACTTCGATGGCAACTCCGGGCGTCGCAGGCGTTATGGCCTTAATGCTCTCAAAAAATCCTAACTTGTCGCCCGCTAAAATTAGCGAAATACTTGAAGTAACGGCCAAACCTCTCTCCGAATCCAAGAATAATATGTACGGTTCAGGGCGCGTCGACGCATTAGCCGCTTTAGAGATAATTCCCATAGGAGATATCAGTTTAGAGTCTTATACGATTGACGATGCCCAAGGAAATAATAATGGAAAAATAAATCCAGGCGAAACAATTGATCTCTATATTAATTTAAAAAATCTATCAGCCGAAGAAATTTCAGGAGTTACTGCAAAAATATCATCAAACAGCCCATGGATTTCTATGATTACCGATAACGTGAATGTTGGAACTATTCCAGCAGGAGATATTGCGAACATAGAAGAAGCTTTCAAGTTTATCGTTTCCCAAGATGCGCCGCCCCGAAAAGGCATTTATTTTTCATTAGAAATATCCGATGAAAAAAATGTGTCCACCTCTTATTTCAATATTATCATTTTTGATTATGCATTGGTTGAGACGGATATTGCCATTAATGATACAGATGGAAATGATAACGGCGAACTGGATCCGGGCGAGTCCGGAGAAATGATCATTTATATAAAAAATATCGGAAATGAATTTGCTCACGGCATAACGGGATCTCTCACTACGCCGACTTCGTCGGGATTGCTTATTAATAATCCCGACGTTCAATTTGGCGATTTTGAACATAATCAAGTTATTTCAGGATCATTTAACGTATCGTTAAGCGCCGATTTCAATTTGGAAGATATCGTCGTTCCGCTAATACTCATTTTGACTGATGAAAATGGACGAATAACCGTATTAGAGTTTGAATATCGACATTCGTGTACAAAAATTCCCATAGTAACTCTCGAAGTCGTTTCGGAGCGAATATTACTTGTTTCTTGGGAAAATGCAGGAAGCGATTATCGCTATAATGTCTATAGAAACGATGAAATACTGCTTTCGAATTATCAGTTTTCCTATGTAGACGATGATACTTTCGATTCGTCTATCGACAATTGCTATTATGTTACCGCTATTTGTCCTTTGGGGATAGAGTCGCCTAAATCTAATGTTGAATGCTATTATGCTCCTCCTCAAGGAGTAGACGCTTTAGAATCGCAAATCAACATTTACCCTAATCCCACAAGCTCCATCTTGCATATTGAAGGAGACAAAATTAAAACGGTTGCTATTTATGATTTATTTGGTAAAAAAGTAGAGCAAATATCAGTACAGGAGAGAAAAATAGCTATTAATATATCTTCTTATAAATCAAATATCTATATTCTAGAAATAATAACCGCAACAGGAGAAAAATTTCATAGACGATTTATAGTTGCTAAATAACCCTCGCAAGGTATAATAACAAAACAGCCTCAACTCAGAAAAGACTTGAGGCTGTTTTGTTATATGAAGTTATTAATTCCTAAAAATCAATTTATCTTCTTTATAATCAAGAATGATCGGACGTTCTCTATTCACTTGTTCCGCTAAGATCATTTTTGAAAGTTCATTAAGAGCTTCCCGCTGGATAACGCGTTT
>JAIRTP010000076.1 GCA_031254805.1 Bacteroidales bacterium | reverse complement strand
AACCTTTCCGCAACATTTACTTTATATTCAGAAAAAATCCATAACATCTCCTAAAAGGATATTAGTATACAATCATTTTCAAGGCATCGACCATTCGATAGCGCTGTTAAGGAGATAATCAGAGCCTTTAACTGTGTGAATAACAAGCATAAAGGTTGCATTTTTCGGAAATTGAATAGTAATAAGGGGCGAGATTGTAAATAGTCGCTCCTTAAAAAAGCAGTTCATACACGGAACGTCAAATTAAATTTTTGCAGGAAAAAATATCGAAAAACAAAAAGCAAAAAATCTTCTTTAAGTTTTAATGGACATAAAATGAAAAGCCCTCTTTCTATTTTTGCCTATTTTTCTTCTAAATACCAACAAATTAATTCTTGACTTTGACACTTTTTTCAGCATGAATTTATAACATACTGAAAAATATAAAAGTACAAAATATTGGACACCGATTTGGGTATCCCAGATTAAAAAGAGTTATCATTGTGGCATGTTTGTACGTAAGAAAAAGAATTCAAATGATGTTGTTAATGTTCAAGTTATAGATAAAAGCAGAGACAAATACAGATTTGTCCAAACAATTGACAGCAGTTCCGACGCCTATGAAGTAGAAAAACTTTACAAAGAAGGTAAAAAGTGGATTGATGTTAGATGTGGTAATCACGATATATTTACTATTCAAGCGCAAGAAAAGGAAGAGCGTCAGGTTACGGATTACCTATTTATTGTCCAATGTTGAAAACATATTGCTAAATGGCACGCAATTGATAAATTAAATTATTACTGTATCGTTTTCATGACGCAAAGTTACTATTTTCGTGCGGTTGTCCTGCCAATTTTTATCGGTCCGCATATATATGAGTACTTTTACGTACATTTGCATTCCTAAAAAAATTAATCATAATGGCAAAAATTTTAGTTATCGACGACGAAAGAGCGATCAGGAACACTTTAAGAGATATATTGGAATATGAGCAATATATTGTCGACGAGGCGGAAAACGGAATAGAAGGAGTAAAAATGGCCAAAGAGACGGAATACGACGTAGTTCTTTGCGATATAAAAATGCCTCAGATGGACGGAATCGAAGTGTTGGAACAATTGCAAACTTTCACGACGGCTTCCGTAGTGATGATTTCGGGGCATGGGAACATTGAAACTGCCGTCGACGCCATCAAAAAAGGCGCTTTTGATTATATTGAAAAGCCGCTTGATTTGAATCGTTTATTGATTACTTTGCGAAATGCGCTCGATAAAACCCGTTTGGTACAGGAAGCTAAAATTTTGCGTAAAAAAGTGAGCCAACAATACGAAATGGTTGGGGATTCTCTCGCATTGGAAGAGATCAGGAATATGATCGACGTGGTAGCTCCAACAGATGCAAGAGTTTTGATCATTGGGGAAAACGGCGTCGGAAAAGAGTTGGTAGCGCGTCAAATCCACGAAAAAAGTAATCGTTCTGCTTTCCCTTTCATTGAGGTAAATTGCGCCGCCATTCCTTCGGAATTAATAGAGAGTCAGCTATTTGGACATGAAAAGGGATCGTTCACATCTGCCATCAAACAACGTAAAGGCGATTTTGAATTAGCCGACGGAGGTTCGCTCTTTTTAGATGAAATTGGAGATATGAGCTTTTCTGCACAAGCAAAAGTATTACGCGCTTTACAGGAAAATAAAATCACGCGCGTCGGAGGCGAAAAAGATATCTCTGTAAATGTGCGTATCATTGCGGCGACCAATAAAAATATTAAAGAAGAAATTGCTAACAAACGATTTAGAGAAGATTTATACCATCGTTTGAGCGTGATCATTATTAACATACCGCCGTTATCGCAACGAATTGAGGATATTCCGCTGTTAGTTGATTATTTTGCTCAGCAATTGAGCGAATCTCAAGGAAAAACCGCTCCTGTTTTTGAACAAAAAGCGATGGAAGCGTTAAAACAATGGCCTTGGACGGGAAATATTCGCGAATTGCGCAACGTGGTAGAACGTCTTATCATACTTCGTCCGGACATAATCACGGCAGAAGATGTTAAAAAATATCTTTAAATTTTGTCCGTCGCTAAATAGTAACTGCGAGTTAGCGAAATGATGCGTTAGCAAATACCTTGAATTAGAAAAACTTAAATATGGATTTTAAGAACTACGATCAAACAATGGATAAAAAGATATACATTAGCAATAAAGCAAGAAATTCAAACAATATTTATTGAATTTACTTCTGCTTTTTTATAAAAATAATTTGCACAATCAAAAATAAGCGTATATTTGCACAGTTTTTGTAAAATATCGCTTGCAGATTTATTCAAAAATATATCATTATTCGATTATAAATTTCCTGATTTTTTTGATACTACTTTAGTCAAGCAACTTTTTGTTTGACCTTGAAAAACGATGTAATATATATGTATAAAAAAAACGAATTGCTCTCAAAGAGAGTTTCCGAGCTTCAAGAGATAGCGAATGGATTAGGCTACATGATAGAAAATCTTAGAAAGCCTGAATTGATAGACATTATTTACGCACATTTCCATCCTGAGCTGCTATCCGATTCTGAAAACGTTACAAAAAAGAAGAGAGGACGTCCTCCGCGTAATGTGATGGATATCACCAAGAGAGTATTGCACCCTCAAATGGAGGAACAAGAATCTGAAAAACAAGAAGAAGACGAACCTTTTATAGTACGCCATAGAAGAAAAAGAATCAGATTCGGAGAATCAATCGCATCTTCGTCAATGCCGGAAAGCAATATGATTTCATCCAATCATCAGGATATCTATATTCCTGTTATTGATTCCGAAAAGATGAAAAATTTCTTGAATGAAACGCCTCAATCCGAGAACAAAGAGGCGAAACTTCAAAATATAGAACAACGTTTCCAAGAAGCTTTTAATCAAGATATAGCGATATCTCAACAATCCGCTCCATTTGATTCGGACGATTTACTTGGGAAAGACGATTTCATAAAAGTCCAAAGGGCGATCAAAGAATCTTCTCCTAAATATACAGAACCTAAATCAGATTATGGAGAACGTTCTCAAGCGCTTTCTTCATCTAAAAACTTCACAGGAACAATTGTCAGCGAAGGCGTTTTGGAAATTATGCAAGAAGGTTACGGCTTTTTACGCTCTTCCGATTATAATTATCTAAACTCTCCCGACGATATATATGTTTCTCAATCTCAAATAAAACTTTTCGGATTAAAAACAGGCGATACAATTCGCGGCGTAATCCGTATCCCCAAAGAGACTGAAAAATATTTTCCATTATTAAAAGTCGATTCTATTAACGGATTAGAGCCTGCAAAAGTACGTGATCGCGTTCCTTTTGACTTTTTAACGCCATTATTTCCAGAGAAAAAATTCAAATTGGCCGATCATCCTCAAGCAACTTTTTCGAGTCGCATAGTCGATATGTTCGCGCCTATTGGAAAAGGACAACGCGGATTGATC
Organism: Bacteroidales bacterium; assembly: GCA_031254805.1. Classification (GTDB taxonomy): domain Bacteria; phylum Bacteroidota; class Bacteroidia; order Bacteroidales; family WRLA01; genus WRLA01. The sequence continues at coordinate 13,167 of JAIRTP010000076.1, read as the reverse complement.
GTTGCACAGCCAAAAACGGGTAAAACCGTGCTGTTGAAGGAAATTGCCAATGCCATCGCGTTCAACCATCCGGAAGTCTATTTAATAGTGTTGCTTATTGACGAACGTCCTGAAGAGGTTACCGATATGAAACGTAGCGTCAACGCGGAGGTAATAAGTTCTACATTCGACGAACCGGCAGATCGCCATGTGAAAATTGCCAATATCGTTCTGGAGAAAGCCAAACGGTTAACAGAATGCGGTCATGACGTGGTCATTCTGCTCGACTCCATTACACGTTTAGCGCGCGCTTATAATACCGTTGCGCCCGCTTCCGGAAAAGTGCTTTCGGGCGGCGTTGAAGCCAATGCGTTACATAAGCCTAAACGTTTCTTCGGAGCGGCGCGTCAAATTGAAGACGGCGGCTCATTAACTATCTTAGCAACTGCTCTCACAGAGACCGGATCAAAAATGGACGAAGTCATTTTTGAAGAGTTTAAAGGCACCGGTAATATGGAACTTCAACTCGATCGTAAACTTTCTAACAAACGAATTTATCCTGCTATCGATATCGTGGCGTCCAGCACGCGACGCGACGATCTTTTGCTCGAACCCGAATTAATTAAACGCATTTGGGCATTGAGAACATTATTAGCGGATATGAATCCTTTAGAAGCTATGCAGTTTTTACAAGATCGTATGCGTTGGACTAAAAACAACGAAGAGTTTTTGGTTTCCATGAATGGATAATATTGCAAAATAACTTTATAAAAGAAACTGTTTCAAAAGTTGCTCATTCGTCCTTGAGAATTGAATATTTAAAATCAATTCAGAAAGATATTCGAAAAAATAGCGCTAAAATACTTTTGAGACAGTTTCTTTTTTTCAATAAAAACAAGCGAATTTATAGTTTTAACTTTCTTGTTTTTTAGCAGTTTTTATTTTTATATAAAGTCTAATAAATATTTTTAGCTACGACTTTTCCAAAATACAGATAATCAAATTAATACGAATAATGCATTGTGACTTTTAATTAATTAACCGAATATGAAATAACTGTTTTTTGGTAAGTATTGGCAAAACTTATTTCCCGTTTTATGAAAATATCTTGTTTTTTATTTTACATTTGCAATAAAAAAAATGTATAATGTAAAAATATATAAACAATGAAAAATTATCTGTTGATTATTTCAATTATCGTATTTGTCATGAGCGGATGCAATCAGAAAAAATGGGATTACCCCGGTACTAAAAAACAAAATGTTGTTGATGAATATTTTGGCACAAAAGTAGAAGATCCCTATCGTTGGCTTGAGTATGATACCGCCGCCGATGTGAAAACATGGGTTGCCGCTGAGAATGTCGTAACGGACAAATATTTAGCTTCCATTCCTTTTCGCGAAGCGTTGAATAAAAAATTAACCGCCATTTGGAATTTTCCGAAATATGGAACGCCCTTTAAAAAAGGTAATCGTTATTTTTTTATGAAAAACGACGGACTTCAAAATCAATATGTGCTTTATACGCAAACAGGATTGGATGCAGAACCGGAAGTTTTGTTGGATCCGAATACTTTATCATCGGACGGAACGATTGCATTATCAGGAATGTCATTCTCTAAAGACGGTAAATATTTAGCTTATCAAATTTCCAGAGGAGGTTCAGATTGGACGGAACTTTTTGTGATGGATATTGAAACGAAAGAACTGCTCTCCGATCATATTCGTTGGATAAAATTCTCTTATGCGGCATGGTTGGGCGACGGTTTTTTCTATAGCGCATTCGACAAGCCCGAACAAGGATCGGAATTGTCGGGAAAAAACGAATTTAAGAAAGTGTATTATCATAAATTAGGCGATCGACAAGACGACGACGTCTTGATTTATGAAGACAAAAATAATCCGTTGTACGGCTTTGACGTCGAAACCGATAAAGATGAGAACTTTATCTTTTTATATGTCAGCGAAGGAACTTCAGGAAACGCTCTTTATATAAAGGAGGCTAAGGATATAAAAGGAAAATTCAATTTGATCGCCGGCGGTTTTGATTACGATTATTATGCGATTGATATGATAGATGGAAAAGTATTGATGATGACCAACCATAAAGCTCCTAATTATCGTATTCTCTTGGTCGATCCTAAAAAGCCGACGGAAAAAGATTGGCAAGAACTTATTCCCGAATCAGACGCCGTCTTGAGCAATGTGAGCGTTATTGGAGAAAAGATCATTGCCACATATCTACGCAACGCTATAAGCGTAGGCATGGTTTACAATGCAAATGGATCTTTATTGCATGAAATAGATTTTCCGGCTATAGGTTCCGTAAGCGAATTTTCCGGAAACAAAAACTCCAATGAAGCTTTTTATGCGTTTTCTTCTTACACCTACCCGACTACCATTTATAAATATGATGTAGAAAATAATGTTTCGGAATTATTCCATAAATCTGAAATAGATTTTAATACAGAAGATTACGAGACCAAACAGATATTCTTTAACAGCAAAGATGGCACAAGAGTTCCTATGTTCGTTACCTATAAAAAAGGAATAGCTTTGAATGGAAATAATCCCTTATTGCTTTACGGTTATGGCGGATTTAATGTCTCTTTAACGCCCGGATTCAGCATTTCTAATCTACCCTTTATTGATAATGGGGGAATTTATGTAGTTGTAAACTTGCGCGGAGGTGGAGAATATGGAAAAAAATGGCATGAATCCGGAACGAAAATGCAAAAGCAGAACGTGTTTGACGACTTTATTGCAGCAGCCGAATGGTTGATAGAAAATAAATATACGAATCCTGAAAAATTAGCTATTCTGGGCGGTTCCAACGGCGGATTGCTCGTCGGAGCATGTATGACCCAACGTCCCGATCTTTTTAAAGTAGCTCTTCCGCAAGTCGGCGTATTGGACATGTTGCGGTATCACCTGCCTACTATTGGATATGCTTGGGCGAGCGATTACGGCACAAGCGAAGATTCAAAAGAGATGTTTGAATATTTGAAAGCGTATTCCCCTTTGCATAATGTCAAAGAAGGCGCGACTTACCCCGCTACTTTGATTACTACGGCGGATCATGACGACAGAGTCGTTCCTGCGCACTCTTTTAAATTTGCGGCAACTTTACAGGAAAAAGCCGGAGACGAAAATCCGGTATTAATTCGAATAGAAACCAAAGCAGGACATGGATCGGGAAAACCGACCGCTAAGCTTATCGAAGAAACTACCGATCGTTGGGCTTTTACGATGTATAATCTTGGAATGAATCCCAAATTTCAATAAAAAAACGAAAATGATGAGATTGTCTCAGGAGCCTTTGTAATAGGACATGCTAAGGTTCAAAATTTGAGATAATCTCATCATTTTCTTTCTTCCTGGCTATGAAAAATGACGGTTTGCTGTATCAAATCTCTTTAACTTTAGTTTCCGGTATCGGAAACGTTCTCGCCAAGAAACTGATCAATTTTTGTGGGAGCGCCGAAGCTGTTTTCTTGGAAAAAGAGCGTTATCTATTGAAGATTCCCGGAATAGGGCAAGCCATAGTACAAGCTATTAAAGAATATCGTTGCTTTGATCGCGCCGAGGAAGAGATCGCTTTTATTGAGCGGCATCGCATTCAACCGCTTTCATATTTGGATGAAGCGTATCCGCAACGTTTGAAAGAGTGTTATGACGCGCCTATATTACTTTATTACACAGGTAATGTCAATATGAATTGCGATAAAATATTATCGGTTGTAGGAACGCGAACGCCCACCGAATATGGAAAAGAAGTTTGTGAAAAGATCGTTTCGGAATTAACCGGTGTATTGATCGTTTCAGGATTGGCCTACGGAGTAGATTCTTGCGCGCACCGAGCTGCTTTGAAATCGAATCTGCAAACTATCGCAGTTTTAGCGCATGGATTAGACAGAATTTATCCCGCTCAAAATAAAAGACTTGCAAAAGAGATAATAGTTAATGGCGGTTTATTGACCGAATTTATGAGCCGAGTAATTCCCGACAGAGAAAATTTTCCCCAAAGAAACCGTATTGTCGCAGGAATGGCAGACGCCACATTAGTCATAGAAACTCCTTCGCGAGGAGGATCGTTGATCACAGCCTCATTAGCTAATAGTTATAATAGAGACGTTTTTGCCATTCCGGGAAAAATTACCGATCCGAAATCGTCCGGATGTAATTGGTTGATACGATCCAATCGCGCCGCGTTAGTTGAAAACGCATCGCAAATAAAAGAGATGATGGGATGGGATTCTGAAAGCAAGAAAATCGGCGTTGTTCAAAAAAAACTTTTCCCTGTATTGACTCCCGATGAAGAAATCATCTATAAAATCCTTGAAGAAAATGGAGAAAGCAGTATCGATTTCATTGTAAGAAACGCTAACTTGACTACTTCAAAAATTTCTGCCGCTTTGCTTAACATGGAGTTTGAAAATATTATCAAAGCGCTTCCCGGAAGAATGTACATATTAGCTTAATTTCAAATTTTTCATGTTTATAAGCGACATTCATAAAATGAATCGAATAAAAATACGGTAGGAAGAAAACAGTTGAGAAGTTCTATGAATCTGAGACTTCCGTATCATCAAAGAATCCCTTATTTTTTCTACCTTTGCACTATAAAAAAATAAATGGATGGCGCGCATTCTAGCAATTGATTATGGACAAAAACGCGTTGGTATTGCAGCGACCGACGAAAATATCATTATTGCTACGCCGTTGATAACTTTGCCCGCCGCCCAAACTATTGATTGGGTGGTGAATTATATTAAAACGGAACAAGTCGGAACAATTGTTGTAGGAAAGGCCGTGGATATGAAAGGTAACGCCAGCGACGCTTCCCGATTTATTGAACCGTTTGTGAATAGATTGCGTAATGCGTTAAAAGATAAGAATATCGAGATTGTCAGAATGGATGAACGCTTTACTTCTGTCATGGCTCGTCAAGCTTTGATTGAGGCGGGAGTTTCCAATAAAGTCAGAAAAGATAAAGGAATTGTCGATAAAGTAAGCGCCACCATCATTTTACAATCATATATGCAAATGTTAACAAATAGAAATAGATGATATTACCAATTGTAGTTTATGGACATCCGGCTTTAAAAGCCAAAAATAAAGAGGTTGAGAGTAATTATCCTGAGTTGCAAAAGTTGATCGACGATATGTTTGACACCATGCGCAATGCCGACGGCGTTGGATTGGCGGCTCCTCAAATTAATAAAAACATTCGGCTTTTTGTGGTAGATCTTTCTTCATACGAACTTCCGGAAGATAAAGGCGGACAATTTAAACAAGTTTTTATAAATCCTGTCATTGTTGAACGCGAGGGCGAACCGGAATATTTTAATGAAGGATGTTTAAGCGTACCCGATATTCATGAAGATGTGTTGAGGCCGCCAAGAATTAGAATAAAATATTTTGATCGCGATTGGAACTTGCACGACGAATGGTTCGACGGCATTCCGGCGCGCGTTTGTCAACACGAATACGACCACGTTGAAGGTATTGTATTCGTCGAATATCTTTCCAATTTGAAAAAAATGGTGCTTCACCGTAAATTAACGGATATGACAAAAGGCGTTGTAAACGCTCATTATAAGACAATCTCGACAAAACGATAAGTCAGTCATTAATAAAAAAATGTATAATTATGAAAAGAGGATTATTTATATTGACATTAACGGCTATGCTGTTTACCATGTGCAATACGTCCCAAATGAGCAAAGATCAAGAATTGAAAAAAATCGTTGAAATGGAGAATCTTTATAGAAATTCTCAACCAACGAAATTACATGAAAATGCTCAAAATCTACTTAATATATATTCTGATTTTATAGGGAAGTACCCTCAAGATACTTTAGTTCCCGAATTTTTGATGCGCAGCTCCATTGTGGCGTTGAATACGCAACAGGAATCTTATGCGATAACGTTATTGAATCGAATATATGAAAATTATCCAAGCAACTCTTTACGCGCTGAAGCCCTATTTCGTCAGGCGTATATCTATGATGCTTTTTTGAGCGATCAAGACAAGGCAAAAGCGTTGTATGAGCAATTTTTATTAATGTTTCCGGATGATTCTTTGGCAAAAGATGCGGAACAATTACTTCTTTTTTTAGATAAAGATCCTGAAGAATTTATTAAGTATTTGATAGAACAGCAAGAAGCAATAGATCCGGATTTCGAACGTGCAATTTAACCAAAAAGTTTAAAAACCTATATCTCATTTTCTTTAAAACAATAATAAGGAAAGATTTTGTTTAAAAGATATAGTTAATGACGTATGAAGCGATGGGTTTGATATAAGGTAAAATATATGAACGGGCTAAAAAGTTGTCTTGTAAAAACTCCATGCCCGGATTAATATATAACAATGCAAATATAATAAAACTAAGCAAAAGAGTCATTTGTCCCACTCCGAATATCAAGCCTAAAAATCGGTCGAAAATGCCGAAAATGGTGATTTTAATAACTTTCGATAAAAAAATCCCCAACAAATAAATGACTAAAAATACGACGGCTACCATTGATACTACAGAGATGATCTTTAGAACGAACGGTTCTATTTCGAGCCATTTTTCCAATATTTGATACATCTCATTCCAAAAGAAATAAGACGCCAAAATTCCCAAAATCAACGCCGCCAACGAGGCAATTTGCATAATGATCCCTTTAGAAAAGCCTTGCCAGGCAGCTAAGATCAAAAAAATGATGATGATGATATCGACAATAATCATATTTTTACAGTAAAAAATTGGTTTCTCCTTTTCCTTCACGAATGACGACAGGCTCGTCGCCGGTACAATCGATTACCGTCGAAGGCGTATAATCGCCATAACCGCCGTCAATTACAATATCGACTAAATTGCCAAAACGTTCATAGATCAATTCAGGATCGGTTAAATATTCCTCAATATCATCGTCTTGTCGTACGGAAGTGGAAACGATAGGATTGCCCAACTCTTCAACAAGCGTTCGCGCGATATTGTTTTCAGGCACGCGAATCCCGATAGAATTTCTTTTGTTATGAAATATTTTCGGAACGTTATTATTGGCTTCTAAAATAAACGTATATGGTCCGGGAAGCGCTTTTTTCATAATCCGGTAAATGGAATTACTAATTGGGCGCGTATAGTCGGACAAAGAACTTAAATCATAGCAAATGATCGAAAAACGCTCATTCTTTAAATTTCTTCCTTTCAATTGCGCAATCTTCTCAATCACTTTAAACTTTGTTATATCGCATGCAAATCCATAAATAGTATCGGTTGGATAAATGACGATTCCTCCTTGCTTGAGACACTCCACGATTTGCCTCACTCTTCTTAAATCCGGATTATCCGGATGAATTTTTATTAACATAACGATCTATAAATTAATCATTAATTCATTTCAGGAATGGGAGGAATTTTTTCCCAATGTTTGTAATTGCCGCCCAAACATTTTACGCCTATTTGCCACAAATTTTCATAAGCTTCGTTAAAGATTTCATTGGATGTCAACGACGAAACAAGCCATGTATTTCTCTTCAATTCTTCATCTAACTGACCGCTCGACCAGCCGGAATATCCAATAAAAAAACGAATATCGTTTTTGGTGATCATTCCTGCATTTATCAGATCCAAAACTTCCTGAATATCGCCGCCTAACCATATGTTGGAGATAATTGGCACAGTGTTTTTTATGATTTCTCCTTTGTTATGGATAAAATTCATACGATCTTGCCCCACAGGGCCGCCGACAAAAACAGGCGCATCAAAATTCTTGATTTTTCTACAAAAAAATCCGATATTACGTTCTAACGCCTTATCCAAAACAAATCCTAAAGTTCCTTCGCTGTTATGTTCGGCAAGTAAAATAGCGGCGCGATGAAAATATGCGTCGTCCCAAAAGGGCGTCGACAACAACGCTTTTCCTGCTTTTGGAGGCACATTATTATAACTGATTTCTAATATTTTACGGATGTCGCGCATATTTTTAATAGTATATCACTTCGCAATTAGGATTTTCTTTCTTAAATGTTTCAATACTTCTGTCCGATATTTTTGTGCGGAACGCTTTCACACGTTTTAAATTCGGCAAACTGTTCAACGGCGTAATATTTGATATGGCCGTATTGCTAAATCCGACCTCTTGGAGTTTGGAAAGCGACGATAACGGCTTCAGATTCTTTATTTGCGTTCCGGAAATCTCCAGATATTTCAGATTTGTCAAATCTGCGATCACGTCGAACTTCTTAATCTGTGTATTTTCAATGTTTAGCGTGTCGATATTTGTTAAATTTGACAATTCGTCGATGCTAACAACCGGCGTATTCGAAATATCGAGATAAGTAATGGTTTTGTTGTTTGCAATTGGCTTTAGGTTGGCGACCATAGAACCTTTTAAAACAACTTTTTTGAGATTATAAAACGAATTTAACGGCGACAAATCGGTAATAGAACGATTATTGGTTGCGTCAAACGTTTCGCTATTCAGAATTTGTTGCAACTGATATTTATTCGGATTGGAAACAGTATCCGCTAAAACAGTTTTCCACGTATCGTTCAATTCGTTCCACCATTTTTGATTTCTGTTTGTTCTGTAGATTACCAAGCAATTGGGATTTACGCTTCTAAGCTCTTCAGCGTCTTTATCGGGCACGTCGGTTGCGTCGCATTCGATCAATCGCAGTGTTGAAATATTTTTCAATGCCGCAATATTTTTTACACGGGTATTATTTGCCAACAACGTATCTAATCTTGGCAAAGATTTTAAAGTCGTCACATCGTTGACAGTCGTATAGCTGATGTCGATTTTACGCAAATATGGCAAATCAGAGAGCGACGTCAAGGAATTTATACCGCTCAATGTTGCATGGAGCGATTGCAGCATATACAACTTATTGAAGCAACCGATATCGCTCACGGTTTGACGATTAGCAATATCAATTCGATCTAAAGCGACGATTTCCGCCAGATTTTCTCTTGTTGGAGTTTGATAAAAACCGACGCGTCCTGAAAAATATTCTTGCCAATAAGGAGTTAACAAACTCCACCATGTTTCCATTTCCTGCGTATTAAATACCGTTAATATTTTCGGATTCTTATAAATGAAATCTAAAATATGGCTTTGAGGCGTTTTTGTATCGTTGCAATAAATAAATCGTAACGCTTCCAATTGATCCAACGCTTCGAAATTTGCAACTGGCGTCTTTTCAAAAGAGATTTTTTGCAATTTATTCATTTCTGCGCATGGAGCAAGATGAACGACTTTAGTACGATCCATCTCCAGCAACGTCAGATTTTTTAAATTTTCTAACGCCGATATATCGCCGACTTCGGTATCGTTAAAAGTCAATTTTTCCAATGTTGTCGTTTTTTCCAAAGGTTTTAGATCTTTGACATGGGAACCGTCGAGATACAACTCATGTAACGACGGCAACGAAGACAACGGCGCAATGTCACTCACTTTCGTATTGCTGATATTTACGGAAGTAAGTCCTAAATTGTCCGAAAGCGAAGAAATATCCGACACGGCCGATCCGCTTGCGTCAATAATCCTTAAATTAATCAAAAAGTTCAGCGGAGAAAGATCGGAAACGCCGGTATTGGATATCTTCAACGATTCCAATTTGTTCATATTTCGCAATGTCATAAGATCGGTAATATCGGTTCCGTTCAAAGAAATATATGCCAAATTCGTCATTTTTGCTAAAGGCGCAAGGTCGATAAATCCTTTTTCTCCTTCCAAATTAATATCCGATTGTTTGATAATCTTGGCAACCAACGGTTGAAGATTTTTTCCGGGATACATAATGGTAATCAAACTATCAGGTTTCGGATCAGGATCGTTCTTTTTACCTTTTTTTACGGGCTTTTCAATGCGCAAAGCGTACGGAATCGAATCAAATCCCTGAGAATCTTTAAAGAAAACCAATTCATTTTTGATATTATTCAAAAATGCGGAGTCCATACGGAAAGAGATGGTCGTATCGGAAAAAGTAACCACGTCCGAAAGGCGTATGCCGCCGTCAAGTATTGTTTCGCGCGAGAAAAACATTCTCCAAAAATCGGGAAGCGCAAGCCACCAATTGGCTAAATCTTCCGTATCTCCCAATTGCGTGGTGTAAATGCTGACGATTTTTAAATCTTCTCTATCAGCGTCGTATTCAATTTCAATATAACGCGCCATATTGTCTTCATGCGTTTCGCCTTTTATATTAACGCCGCTCATGGCGCGGTTCGCCGTCGCGCGAAACGATAATTGCCCCTTTTCGTTATAAAAGGGATCAATATTTTGCACATGATATTTGAATTGCACATTTTTATAAAAGAAGTTGACGTCTCGCAGATAAGCTTTCACATCTTTATAAAAAACGGTAATTCTGTCGCTGATTAGATCGTCTTCGATTTGCACCTCGTCGTCCTTAAAAATCTTATGATAAGAATCGTTGATTACAATTTGCCGCTCTTTAGGCAACGTTGCAGAGTCGCCGAGAAAATTGAGCGTTTCTTCGTAATATTTTACCAAAGCTTCGCATTGGTATCGGAACGATTCCAATTGATCTTTGTCAAGTTTTACGTTTCCTCTCTGCGCTGAGAGAGAAAAAAATAAAACCGAAAGCAAGATAATTAATGAAAATCTCAATTTAATATTCATAATCAAATGTTCTTTTTAATGCTTTATAATTTTCAGTATCTATTTTTAACAAATTGGTAATCAGCCATCCGGAATTCACGTCGCTTCTGTTCAAATAACTGATCTCGAACCACCAACCTTCGATTTGCATAAAGTGAAATTTAACATTGTTCACGCTGACAAACAAGATATTTTGCTTATTCAATGCATCGATAAACAAGGTTAAATGATTCGGACGAAAATCTTTTCCCACGTAACAAGCCATTTTATCCGAATTTTGGAACGCTTTGTACATATTCATGAAATCGATCTCATGACTCATCGGATGTAAAAACAATCCTGTGCGTTCTTCGTCGGTTACTTCTTTGTAAATGTTATTGTATTCGGGAATTTCGACGTTTGAAATCACCCATTTATAACCTTGATGTTCTTTTTCAAGTTTCAAATAGAGCATGACCATGCGTTGTTGTCCGTTCCAAAGCAGTTGCGTGGCCAATTCGGCATACCATTCTTGTCCGTAAAAATCTAAGAACAACGGATTTTTGTCATCGGTAACCGTTTGTATAAATTGATTTTTTAAATTGTCGGGAATGGAAGCGTTATGTCTGTCAAAAAGTGAAATAAAATAACTTTTTCTCACTTTATTGTCGCGATATTCCGGCGCATTTGTCGAATAACGCAAGCCCATAGGATCTTCTTCGTTGTTAAATCTTCTGAAAAATTGATTTACCTGTTTTACTTCCGCATAAAACAGCGTTTCGTCGTAAACAATGGTTCCGATTTGGTTGTTGATTTGCGCGAAAAGCGCGTTACACGCAATCAATATAGCAACGACAGCAAAAACAAATTTTCTCATAAAAAACTATTATTCAAGTTATTAAAAAATAACGTTGATATCTTTATTAATATTGCAAAGGTATCGTTTTTCTAAATTAACAACACGTTTGTATTTTGAATTATGAAAATGTTATTAATAGTATTTCGTTTTTTCTCAATCCCTACAATATCAGATTTTTAAATCCATCTGTGCAAGAAGTATGCAAATTGCCGTTTTCATCCGAAAAAATAAAATAAGCTTCAAAATATGGATGTTTTTTTAAAAAATCTATTGCTTTTTCCACGCCCATTACCATAAAAGCTGTAGCTAAAGCATCGGCTTGTACGCACAAATCGGCAATTACCGTCGCACTCAGCAATGAATGCGAAACAGGGTATCCTGTTTTTGGGTCGATCGTATGAGAATAACGAACGCCGTCTATTTCGCGATATTTTCGATAGGTTCCGGAAGTGGCGACCGCTTTGTCCGAGATCGAAATAACAGTTTGTATCGTTCTGTCAGAGTTGGATTTCACGGCCGGTTTTTCTATGCCAATGTTCCATGCCGAGCCGTCCGGCTTGCGCCCTTTTGCATATATTTCACCGCCAATATCCACAATAAAACTCTCTATATTGTTGCTCTCCAGCAGATGCGCAATAATATCTACAGAATAACCTTTGGCGATGGCGTTAAAATCAATCTGAATTTCAGGATTGGTTTTGACAACCTTTCTGTCGATAATATCAATATTTTGATAACCCACATATTGCAACAAACTGTCAATGACTTCGATCGGCAATTCTTGATTAGCTTTATAGCCGAATCCCCATTTTTTTACCAAACCTCCTACCGTAATGTCAAATGCGCCGTTAGTAGCTTGAGACGTCCTTTTAGCTACGTTGAAAATCTCTATAAAATCGAGATTTAATGTAACGGATTCATTTCTATTAATTCTGGAGATGATCGAATTTTCTTCCCACAGCGAGGCTGTTTGCAAAAAATCTTTCAAACGTTCTTCAATTTTTGCTTTGTTGACGATGGAATCGTCGGCGTAGTAAGTGATCTTATAATAAGTGCCTTGCGTTTCTCCTTGAAAAATATAGGGCGCGGATTGTTTTCCGAAACATCCATAAATAATTAACAATAAGCTAATTAAATAAATTGCTAATGATATCTTTTTCATGCGGCTAAGATAAGATGATTTTCGGTAATAATAATTTATTTATCTGCATATTTTTTGTGTATGAAATAACCCCTATCTTTATGACAATATTTTTCAATCGTAAAAATACATGAAAAATGACGCGGATAATAGAATATTTGCGAAAAAAATGTTTATTCCATATTTTTGTGAAATAAAAACTGTTGCCCTCCCCTCTTGTTAAGAATCTGTACTTTATAAAAGATTGTTGGAAAAACCGCTGAAAGAAGGCTCTTATTTCGAAGTGTACGATATAACTGGCGAATTGTCCATCAACAAAAAATCTCCGAAGATGGAGTTTCCTCTATTTCATGGAATGGAAGCTATTTAAACGCAGGCGTTTACATTTACGCCGTCTATTCGGACGAAGGCGTCGCCAAAGGGAAAGTAGTGAAGCGATGGGATTTATTTTTATTGAAGTAATGATTCTTTGATTTTTCAAAAAAAACATCTTATTTTGCATATCTTTTGCAGTAAATTATTAATTTTTAATTTAAATATTCATGAAAAGAATGAGACTTTTATTATCCGCTTTATTAGGAATTGTG
>JAIRTP010000066.1 GCA_031254805.1 Bacteroidales bacterium | reverse complement strand
GGACTTATAGTATTTGTAAAGCAATCATTGCGCAAGCTTCAGCGTCGGCTAAAGCGTGATGATGATTTGCCAGATCAAAGCCGCAATGTTTTGCAACGGTAGGTAGTTTATGGTTTGATAATTGAGGAAAACGTTTGCGCGCCGCTCTGCACGTACAATAAAATTTATAATCCGGATAAGGCATTTCGTATATCCGATGAACCGCTTTTAAACATCCCGCATCAAAAGAGCTATTGTGAGCGACCAATGGAAGCCTTTCTATCTCAGGAATGATCTCTTCCCATACTTCGGGAAAATCAGGAGAAGTATTGGTATCTTTAACCGTTAAGCCATGTATCTGCGTTGTCCAATAGGAGTAATAATTAGGACGTGGGCGGATCAATTTATAAATATTTTTGGTAACGACTCTATTTCTGACAATTACAATCCCCACGCTGCAAACGCTTCCCCATGTCTTATTTGCCGTCTCAAAATCTATAGCAGCAAAATCGTTCAACATATTAATATTTAATCCGTTTTGTATGAGCGGGCTGAAAAATCAATTCTATCAGAATTATGAAAGTGATAGAGAATAAAGCGCTTAACAAAATTCTCAATAACGTATCAAAAAAATCAGAAAGAGGAAAAGCTTCAATCATCAAAATGACCGCTACGTGAATAGTCGTCAAAATGGATATATAACCAAAAAAAGGAAAAAATCCGAACTCTCTAATGGAAGGCGTAGCTTCACGTCCTTCATCCGCTTCTTTAAAAGAGAGTCGCCCAATATAAGGACGCAAAAATGCAATGAAAGTTGTCGCCGCCGCATTTACTCCATAAGCTCCCATACATAAATCCACCAACGCTCCCGTTAAAAAAGATATCCAAAGAATACTCATGCGCGACATTTCGACAGGAAATTTCAAAACGGCATAAACGTAAATAACAGGAACGGCATAATTGGTCAAATGGATATTGTTGAAAATAAACAACTGCCCAACGACTAACAAAATTGTACGAATAATATTATTTATATAAACGCTCTTCATCTTGAATGTCAACTATGATACTATTTCTCCTATTAATGTCGCCGAAGTGCATTTTGTGATTTTCACTCGAACGCAATCTCCCTTTTTCAAATCAATTCCATCAAAAACAACAACTTTATTTCTATCGTCTCTTCCCATAAATTGACTCGTAGACTTTTTTGATTGTCCTTCGATCAAAACCTCTACAATCTTTCCCATATCGTTCTGATTGCTCTGCAAAGAGATTTCCTGCTGCAATTCGATAATTTCTTCCAAACGCCTGCCTTTTACATCGTCAGAAATATTATCTTCAAACTTTTTAGCCGCAATAGTTCCCGAACGTTCCGAGTATTTAAACATAAACGCATAATCAAATCGAGCTTCACGCATCAAAGAGAGCGTATTTTGATGATCTTCTTCGGTTTCATCACAAAAGCCGGCAATAATATCCGTCGAAATAGCGCAATCCGGAATAATCGACCGAATAGCCGCTATCCTGTTCAAATAATATTCCCGTGTATATTTTCTATTCATCCTCTCCAATACGGGCGTGCTTCCCGATTGTACCGCCAGGTGAATCGCGTTACATACATTTTCATTTTCAGCAATAACGCGCAACAATTCATCCGAAAGATCTTTCGGATGAGAAGTCGTAAAGCGAATACGCGACACAGGATCAATTTGAGCGACCATTTTCAACAATTTCGGGAAATTAATTTCATCCTTATTATCGTCTATCCAACGATACGAATTGACATTTTGCCCTAACAGGGTTATCTCTCTATAACCATTTTCAAACAACGTTCTTGCTTCATCAATAATTGTTTGCGGATTACGGCTTCGTTCTTTTCCTCTCGTAAAAGGCACTACGCAATAAGCGCAAAAATTTTCACATCCTCGCATGATAGAAATAAACGCCGAAACGCCGTTGCTGTGAAGACGCACCGGATGAATATCTTCGTATGTCTCCTCTTCCGAGAGAACGACATTTGCCGCTTGCTGTCCGGAAACAGCCGCTTCTATCAAATCAGGCAAAACGCGATACGAATCCGGACCGGCAATAAAATCAACTTCGAGATGTTCTTCCAAAATTTCCTCCTTCAATCTCTCGGCCATACAGCCAATTATACCGATTTGCAAGGAAATATTCCTCTTTTTCAAAGATTTCAATTCCCGTAACCTTTTCCAAACGCGTTGCTCGGCATTATCTCTAATGGAACATGTATTGACCATGATCACATCGGCATGATCCGCTTTTTCGGCGACGTCATAACCGCGCGCTCTCATAATAGAAGCCACGATTTCACTATCCGAAAAATTCATCTGGCAGCCGTATGTTTCAATATATAATTTCTTCTTCCGTCGCATCTTCTCGTTGCAAAATAAGGCGCAAATTTACATAAAATAGCGATATAGATCGAATGGCATTTTAGCGTATCGCTATGGAACTTGTCATCAAAATCCCGCGAATAAATTCAGGCGCAGTTTCTATCGTCGCTTCAACGACTTATAACCGACATTTCTCGATTTCGGTTATTGATAAAAAAGAAGTATCTTTGCCGAAAAATTGATTAACTGTAAAATTATCAAATAATTATGAACGAAGATTATCAAGAAAAAGATGAGCAAAAACAACGCTTGTCATCTAAAACATCGCTGATATTAAGTATTTTGAGTTTTATTGGCGTCATCGTACTATTCATTTTTCATTTTACCGGAAATAAATCCGGAAATATAGAGAGTACGCCGCAAAGTGCGACTCAATCAAGCGATTACGCTCAATCGCCAAACCGTAATGTCTCTTTTGATGACAATCTTGCTATCGGATACGTCGACACCGACCGGATCATGAAAGAATATAAATTGGTAGAAGAAATTCAAAAGGATGTCAACAGCATGAGGGAGAGAAAAACCAAACAATTCGAAAACAAGATTTCTAAATTGCAATCTGATGTTCAGAGCTATATGCAAACAGGATCCTCTTTGTCACTGGCTCAGCAACAAGAACGCGAAGCTGAATTTCAACGTCGAGAATCGGAATTAGCAAATGAAGAACAACAGATTATGGCCGAGATTACCGACTATAACGTAAGTAAAAATATTGTTTTGGCAGATTCCATCGTAAGCTATATCAACCGTTACAATAAAAATTATAATTATACTTTGATATTAGAAAAAAGCGGTATAAACGGCGTTATTTATGGCGATACGGCTTTGGATATCACCTCCGACATCGTAAACGGATTGAACGAAGAATATCTTCGTTCGAAATAATAAAGCATCTTCAAGAAGGCGCGTTAAAAGTTCGCTTTTTTTTAAAAAGCCCGGGTTTGAGAAGTCCGGACTTTTTGTGAAAAAATGAAAGAGGGCTAATATGTTCTCTCTGTTAGATTCATCTTCGTCCGTTTTTGAATCGGGTTTGATAATCCGCTTTTGTCTCAGTTCCTATTTCCAGAATCGTTTTCCGTTTACTGTTGGAAATCCATTCCACCAATTCATCTTCGAAGAAATAGAGTTTCTTGCTGTTTTTGTAGGAGAGAAGGAGCTGCTTGCGAACAAGGGCATAAATGGTCGGTTTGGCTTTACCTTACCGATAATTTGGCAAGCTTCTTCAATACCTATCGGAACACGTTTTGTGGGAACCGGATTCTGGTTACTTTCAACCAATTCCTTGATTTGGGCAACTTCATTAATCAGATAGGCTACCGCTTCGGGGAACTTCTCAAAAGTCATTTCATCTACACGCATAATAAATTGTTTTTATTGGCGTTATGAAAACCTGACAGAATCTTAAGAAAACGACTTTTAATCCATATTTTTGTAGATGCTTCTAAGAGATTGCAGTTAATGAATAAGGAATTAAAATATTATCAGGGTAAAATTCCCGCTTGTGGTGTGTTCTGTGGGGGCTGTCCGGTTTATGTGAGAGAGAAGAAATCTTGTCCAGGTGCAGAAATAAACTTTCAGCGATGTGAGAATTGTAAAACCTTCCATTTATGTTGTAAAGAGCGGAATATTGCGAACTGCTTCCAATGTGAGACTTTCCCATGTTCCAAATTCAAGCGGTTTGCCAAAAGCTGGCTGAAATACGGACAAGATCTTATCAATAATCAGCGCTTGTTAAGGGAAGTTGGCAATGGTGGTTTCCTGAAATATTATAACTCAAAAATAAATGCTAATTCCATGTTTCATATTCGCCAAGCAACCGTATTGAAATTATTCGTAAAAAAATAGAAGGCTATCGTGAAACCGATAGCCTTTTTTGTATTAAAGTCATGAAAATGCCCAACTGTTAGTGCAAGCCTAAACTTTTACAACTCAGAATTTTTCTCTTTTTATGATTCGCACTTTATTTGATCTTTATCCTTTTTTCCAAATCTTTATAATAGCCGCGGAATTGTTTGTCGGTCTCAACTAAATTGTTGACGGTGCGTACGGCATGAAGCACGGTAGCATGATCTTTATTACCGCAATGCATTCCGATCAAAGCCAACGACGATTTGGTATGCTCTTTCGCAAAATACATGACCAATTGGCGAGCCTGTACAATTTCACGTTTTCTGGTTTTAGAGTTTAACGTTTCAAGGCTAAGATTGAAGTATTCGCAAACAACTTTCTGAATATATTCGATGCTGATCTCTTTTGAAGTATTGATCACAAATTTATCAATCATTTGTTTGGCCAAATCCAGTGTAATTTCTTTCTTATTGAG
Organism: Bacteroidales bacterium; assembly: GCA_031254805.1. Lineage (GTDB taxonomy): Bacteria > Bacteroidota > Bacteroidia > Bacteroidales > WRLA01 > WRLA01. The sequence goes on along the minus strand of JAIRTP010000066.1, from coordinate 20,688 downwards.
CGATGCTTGCGCCATTAAGGATATTCTGGCTCCTTCCAATTCGCGGATATTGTTGCTGATATTCTTCGCCAAATAATCTACGATTTCTTCCGGCATTTCAATACCGTCTTTATATGATTTGCTACGAAGGATCTCTTTTCTGGTTTCTACATCAGGCATTTGCAAATCTGTGGCCAATCCCCATTTAAAACGGCTTATCAACCGCTCTTCTATGCCTTTCAACTCCACGGGAGGACGATCGGAAGTCAGAATTAATTGTTTCCTGTTTTGATGCAAATGATTGAATATATGAAAAAATACATCTTGCGTCTTTTCCCGTCCCGCCAAAAAATGAATATCATCAATGATTAAAACGTCTATCATTTGATAAAAATTGATAAAATCCGTTTGACTCTTATTTTGCGTAGCGTCTACAAATTGATGCATAAAACGTTCCGCATCTACATAAGAAACGGTTGTTTCCGGCCACAAGTTTTTGATTTCAAGGCCTATCGCTTGGCTCAAGTGCGTTTTCCCCATTCCCGTTTTACTATGTAAATAGAAAGGATTAAAAGCCGTTTTTCCGGGATTTTCAGCAATAGCCCAACCGGCAGAACGCGCCAAACGGTTGCACTCTCCTTCAACAAAATTTTCGAACGAATACTCTTTATTTAGTTGCGAATTAATCTTGAGCTTCTTCAATCCCGGTATGATGAATGGATTTGGTATCTCTTTATTACTGCCGTTCAGGTTTAAAGGCATCGGAACCGGATTATTTGCGGTCTTATAATTATTTGAAGCGGGAAATTTCACCATATAAGGCGCATCGTTGTAAGGTTGGTCTACCAAAACTTGATATTCCAAACGTCCGTCGGGACCCAATTCACTCTTAATGGTCTTCTTAAGGATGTTGATAAATTTAGATTCAAGCCACTCGTAAATACCCATACTGCGAACCTGGATGGTCAAAACATTCCCTTCAAGCTTGACCGGTTTGATCGGCTTAAAAAATGCTTCGTACGCATTAGGATTTACGTTATCCTTAATCATTTTCAAACAATTTTCCCAAATCTTCCTATAATCTGCACTCATTCTCTAATTTTTTTCAAAATGTATTTTTTTACGACCTCTTTTTTCTCTTAAACGGTAAAAATCAGCGATTCCAACATGCGTCTTTTTCACAAAATTTTCTCAACAAAAATATGCCTATTTTTGTAGAAAAAAAAATTAAAAAGAGTTGTTTTTTAAAAAAAATGTCATCTCATTTATTTACAGATAGATAATGCAAATTGATAATAATGAGCGTTTTACAAAGTATGTATCGGATAATATTTTAACTGTGAAACAATTATGCAGCATGAAAAAAATAAAAAAAAATAAAAAAATTTTTCTGAAAAAAATTAAGATTTTCGTGTCAAATTGACAACTCTTTTAAAGATAATGGATTGTGTGATTTCTAAAGAACGCCAACTATTTTGAAACCAATTTCACCTCTTCAATAACCAAATCTACGTTCTCCGGCATAATCGAAATCCAAGTCAATCCGCTGGACGCTCCTTTGATCTCCGCGCAATAATAAACGTCGTCCAATTCGTTGATAATCGTCAAGACTGTTGCATTATGTTCGTTATTGAAACGTCCCCACCGTAAAAATAAATTGACATTGCCGTCATAATTACCTGAAACTTTCAACAATGCATATGTCGTTCCTTTTAAATCGCCCGGTTTAAAATCCATTTCTATTATTCCTCTGCGATTTGCGGCAAGTGAAAGCGGCATTTCGAGCGTTTCTTGCGTTTCTGCTCCCGACTCAATGGCCGCCAAAACAGCATTCATTTGCGCTTTGGGAGCGTTTCCTTCTTCCGGATACCAATAATAAGCCATTCCAAATCCGCGCATTGCGGCTTCGTAAGAACGGGAATTGAAAGCGTCTTGTCCGCGCTGCATATTTTCTTGCGCCAATTGCTTGCGACGCGCCGGCGTATATTCTAAATTACGCTCTGCTTCGGCGACCTTTTTACGGGGATACAGTTCATCGGGGCGGTGGCGCATAGCCAATCGATACGAGTTAATTGCATCGCGATATTTTTCTTGTGCGAAAAGGTCGTCCGCTTCCACTATCAAACGATTATATTCCGAGAGAGCAAACGCTGTGTCGTCCAATATTTTTTGAAGTTCGGCGATTCTTTTGGTCGCAAAATCATCATTAGGTCTATATTCTAATGCCGCATTCAATTTCTCAATTGCTCCGGCAAGATCTTTCTCTTTGATCAAAGCGTTCGCCTCTGCAACATATTCTCTATATAAACGCGCATTTTCGGCCGCTTTTTCCGCATCCATTAAGTTCTCTATCTCTTTCAGCTTCTGTTTTGGATAAACTTCTTCGCTTTTCAACCCAAGAGCTTCTTCATACAATCTCTTTGCTTCATCATAATTATTAACAAAAAGAGCGGCGTCAGCGCTTGCAACGACGCTTTTATATTCCGCTTCAATGCGGGCAATGTTCGCTAAAATATCGGCAATAGCGGAAATGCGTTGCGACGGATATTTTTCATCAGGAAATAACGCCGCCGCTAAAGCATAAGTTGATTTTGCCTCTTCCCATTGCTCCAGTTGATAGAGTTCGTCGGCCTGTTTCAAATATTCGCCAAATTGAAACCGATTCGCGGCAAGGGTTTCGAGTTCCTTATTTGCTAAATCTATTTGTTGTTGCGGATAAGATTCTCCTGCTTTTATAGTCAAGGCATCTTGATATAATGCAATAGCTTCGTGCCATTGAGCAATATTGAAAGCTTGGTCGGCTTGAGCAATAACGGATTGATAATTTTGTTCCAACTCTTGCTGAACTGCTAATCGCTCTTGCTCCGAACGGATCTGCTCGTCTGCCAAAGTAATCTGCGATTGCGGGTAAATCTCTTCAGGTTTCATCTGCAACGCCGCTCGATACGTTTCTTTGGCTTCCGCCCATTTTTCGCTTTGGAACAGTTTATCCGCTTCGGCTATCTTATTACTGTATGCCGCTTCTTTATCGGCCAATATTTTGTCAATTTCTTTGATCTTATCATTAGGATATTTTTCTCCCTGTTTCAATTCCAAAGCGGCTTGATAGGAAGATTTGGCTCGATCAAACAATTCTTCCGAGAAATATTGATCCGCCTCTACAATAGTGGAATTATACAAATTTTCGGTATCTTCCAATGCCCGTAATTCCGTTTTTGCTCTGGCTAATTGTTCTTGCGGGTAAGTCTCCTCAGGTTTCAATGCGACCGCTTTTTCAAACGCCTCAATAGCTCCGCTCCAATTTCTTGCATTAATAAATCTGCTTCCTTCTGCAATAGCGGCTTGATAATCTTTTTCCAACTGTTCGCGCTCGGTAATGCTATTTTTCGCTTTTACAATTTGTTCTTGCGGATAAGCCTCTTTTGGCCTCAATTTTGAAGCCTCTTCATAAGCGAAAATAGCTTGTCCCCATAAAGATTGATCATATAAGGAGTCGGCTTGGCGTAATGCGCTCATATAAGCCGCATCGGCTGCCGTAAGGGCTTCTAATTCTATGGTAGCTTTATCAATTTGAACGGTTGGATAATTTTCTTCCGATTTCAACGCCAACGCTCTTTCATAGCTCAAAATAGCTTCCTGAAAATTTTTCTCTCTAAAGAATTTATCTCCTTCCGTAATGGCGCTTTTATAATTTGTTTCTAATTGCGCCAAATCGCCGAGTCTTGCTTGCGCTATATCAATTTGCTCCTGCGGATAACTTTCACTGGATTTTACTTTCAAAGCAGCTTGATAAGACAAAATTGCTTCATCCCATTTTTGATTTGAAAATAGAACGTCGGCACGCGTAATTTCGTCGTTATAACGTTTTTCCATCGCTAAGAAAGATTGATATTCTCTGTTCGCTTTAGAAAGTTGCTGTTTCGGATAAGATTCCGACGGTTTAATAGCGGAAGCGGCTTCATATTTTTCAATAGCTAACGCCCAATTTTTCTCATTGAAAGCGACATCTGCGTCGGCAATCATCATGTTATACGATTGCTCTTGAGCTTCCTTATCATTGAGAAGAACGTTTATCTCCGCTATTCTTTGTTTGGGATACGTCTCTTCCGGTTTGATATTTGAAGCAAGCATATAAGATTCTAACGCTTCGGAGAATTTATTGGCTCTAAAGAAATTATCCGATTTCACGATCAAAGAGCCGTACTCTTTCTCCATTTGCGCTAATGTAGCGTCGATGGTTTTGATTCGTTGCGTTGCGTAAGCATTGCCAACGCTCAATTGAAGTACTTCTTGATATTTATTTTTAGATGCGAGCCATTGCGATGCGTCGAACAATGCGTCGGCTTCTGCGATTGCTCGCTCAATATGTTCTTTTTCAGCCAATTCTTGAGAAAGAATCCGTTCAATTTCATCGATTCGCCGTTTCGGATAATTTTCATCTTCTAAAACCGCCAAAGCATTTTCATATTCCATTTTGGCTTCAGAATAGCGATTTTGGTTGAAATGAGCGTCGGCTTTTTCGATAATTTCATTATAAGCCAATCTCTTAGATTCATTTTCACCGATAATACGTTGAATTTCCTGCAATCGTTCTCTGGCGTAAATATATGTGGAGAGCATATCCAGCGCCTCGTTATATTTTCTCGTCGCTAACGCATAATCCTGTCGATCAAAAGCAGCGTCCGCATCTTTAATAATAGCGCCTAATGCGACGTCCATTGCAGCCTCGTCGGCAATAATGTGATTGATCTGTTCAATTTTTTGCTTCGGATAGTTTTCATCGGGTTTCAACTCTAAAGCGGCATAAAAAGCCTCTTTAGCGCCTTCCAGTTGATTATCTAAATAGAGTTGATCGCCTCGCGCCACATTGCTTTTATAATTATCGTCAATCTCTTTCACTTTAGCTCTGACTTCCGACAATTTTGCCTTTCCTTCTTCGCTGTCAGGGATCAATTTCAACGCCGTCTGAAACTCCGATATAGCGGCGTTGTAATTTTCTTTCGAGAAAAAATCACTTCCTTTTGCTATATGAGCGTCAAAATTTCTCTGCAATTCGGCCTTTTCTTTTAAAGTTTGATTTATCTCCTCCAATTTTTCTTGCGGCCAAGCTTCATCCGGTTTCAATGTCAGAGCGTATTCAAGCTGTTCTTTAGCGCGTAAAAGGTCGGAAGCGTTCAATGCTTGTCTTGTTTCGGAAATAGCGATGCTGTATCTTCTATTGATATCTTCTAATTCGGCTAATTTAACGTCAATGTCGGCTATCCGCATTTGAACGTGGGCGCTGCCGGGTTGAAACCGGTCGGCATATTGATAAGCCGCGCGCGCGCTTTCATACTCTTTCATATTATACACGCTGTCGGCAAAATGTATCGCTTTTTGATATGCGGCGGTATTGTCTTGCTGAGCGCGTAATTGCGCCGCATTCAAAAACAGAATCAATGTAAGTATAAATATTTGGAAAAGCCTATTCTTATTAAAATTCATATTTCGTTCAAATAATAACAAAACGCCTTTTGAATATGTCGGGAACGTTCATTAATCATTTTTTCAACCTTCGCCTCCCGCTCAAAACGACGTTTATCCGCTCATTGTCGCCTTTAAAATTTTGATTTTCAATATTATAATTATATCTTGCGTGTCATCAAAAAACATGCAAAGGTAATTAAAAAACAGCTTGTTTTATAATTCTTCAAAACATGAAACGTATTAAGCGATTGAAAATTGTTGCTTGCGGTATTTTTTTGATTTAAAAAGATATAAACTTGAAGGCGTATGAAAGGATTTTTTCTCCTCTATTTAAAACATTAGCGGCCCCGAAATACGAGGTCGCCAACGTCTATGCTTAACTTAAAAAAGGAAAGAGGGCTTGACTTATTCGCTTACGGAAAGATCTTCTGTTCCGTCTGCTTGATATACATACTCCATAGTGATGACGCCGCTTTTGCCTTCATCATTTTGATAAGATTTCAGATAGATTTTGACATATTTTTCATCGGCGGTTTTTAACGCAAAGACTTTAGGTTTAACTTCCACCGGCATGGCCATAGTAAGCCAAGAATTAACGGTTGCGCTACTTCCCGCATCGTACGTGGTAGGTCCCGAAGGGCTGCCCATGGCAATCATTAATCCCGCTTCTACTTTATCGGCAATATAGTCCGAAGAGGGAGCTGTTACTAAATTCGCAAAAACGGTCGCTTTATTTGCATTTTCCGCTTCAATTTCAATAACTCCGCCGTTGCCGTTTCCGGACGCTCCGCTATTAGTACGCGCATATAAACGAGTAAAAGCAATATCCCAATCAGTGCGCGCTTTCCATTCGGCATCCGCTGTTTCGGACGCGTCGCCGGTACCGACGATTTCGCCTTTTGAAAACGAAAAATAATTCCATGTTCCCCACGATGAAGCGACGTCGATTTGTATCGTTTTTCCTATTGCAGGATTATTGTTGTCGCCATTTCCTCTTTCTCCACAAGAGGTAAAAAAGACAATGCAGCTTACGATTGCCGCTGTCATTAAAAAGATTGTTTCTTTCATCTTGATAAAATTTTAATTATTTAAAAATTGATTCTTGTTAATATTGAAAATCTGCGCCCCGGATTTATGGAGGCAAATGTTTTATCGTCTATATAATTGAACATATTGTCGACGCCAAGCTGAATTTCAGCATTCCATCGCCCTGAAATGGGTATTTTCTGTGTGTAAAAAAGATTTACGGTATAGAAATCATTTGAATTTTCATTGATTATAACCGTTTCGTCGTCGACAATTTTCTCCTTTTCATAAATACGAGGAGAGGAATATTTTCCCGTCAAAGCGACAATAAAAGGAAATTCTATCCTCTTAATGCGAAATCCGGGATATTTGAAAAAGATAGAAGTCGTTAGATTATGTTTACTATTTCCTTCAATCTGCAATTTAGTATCAATATTTTTTGCATTTGCGTAAGAATAGTCGGCTTTTGCTTGAAAATAATTCAAAAAACGACATTGAATAAAAGCGCCGAAAGCAATAATCCCCACATCTTCAATGTTTTCATAATGCATTTCTGTTTTGTCGCTTCCATTTTCCGCAATCACATGACGTTCTACAATATTGATTTTATCGGATATTCGATTGTGCGACAACAACAACGAAGCATTGATATTTTCGTTGATATATTCCGCCGAAACAAATTTATACCAACCGGTTTCCGACTTCAAGTCGGGATTTCCGACAATATCGAACATGCCCGCCATATTAAAATTATAATACATTTCTTTGAGCGTAGGCGCTTTGAAGCCGCTATTGACGCCTCCTCTAAATCTGAATCCCGAAAGCTTATACATCAACGATAATGAGGGTGTCAGATGAGAGCCGAAACCGGAATGATAAGTATATCTTAATCCTAAAACGCCCTCTAAGTTTTCAAATATCGTCCCCGTTCCCTGAAGAAAAATATTACTGTTATACGCTTTCTTTCTCTGATCGCCATTTTCCGAACCAAACAACCGTACCGAAAACGTTTGCTCATCGTTATGCTCAACGCCTCCTATTATTTGATATTCATCTGTAATATTCCATTCGTCAATTATACGGAACGTCGCATAATAATAATCGCCGTCAAGTCCTATAGAATCATTTTTCTTTTCATACACTTTATATGATTTAAAAATATCGGTATGCGCGCTTCCTGTAATAATATTCTTCTTCGAAAATTTATAATTGGCTTTGGCGTTTAAAGTGTAATTATTATCGAGACTATGCGTCGTTTCTACCGATGCGGGAGGATTTTCAATATTATGGCGATAATAAGATCCGTTTAACGACGCATTAAAACGTTCGCTGAATTTATATCCAAAATTTTGCGAGACGGAAATGTCGTTATTAGGATTAACGGTGTAATATGTCGGAGATTCGGGCGTAAGATCGTAGCCCTCGGTGATTTTAAAATTAAAAGCAGTTTTAGATGATAAGCCTTTCCATTTGAATCCTACCGCCGCATCGGTATTCCATGAGTTATATTTCGTATACCGTTCTTGAACATATCCCTCAAGCGGTTTTTTGACCTCCTTCGTGATAATATTTATCACAAATCCCATAGCGTTGGAACCGTATAAAACCGAAGAAGAGCCGCTTATAATTTCTATTCTCTCAATTTCGGCAACGTTCAGACGAGCAAAATTGACGCTTTCACGCCTCTCCGGAACAGCGCGCTCTCCGTCGATCAAGATCAGCACATAATTATTATCAAGTCCTTGAATCTGGATATTATCTCCCATCCATGCGCTCGGATCAAAATGAACGCCCGGCATAATATTTTCCAAAGCGTCCAACACCGTCATAGAACCTGTGTTTTGCAATTCCATAGCAGTAATGACTTTGGTAAGAACAGGAACGTCTTTCAAAACTCTTTTTGTCCTGTCTCCCGTTATGACCACCTCGTTAAGATAGTTTGGCTTTGCAACTAAAGTAATATTGATATTTTTGGCATTGTCGGCAACCTTCACCCGCGCATTTTCAAATCCAATACACGAGACAGCCAAATAGATATCGTCGATAATATTTATATCTAAAGTAAAAAAGCCCTCGGTATTGGTCAATGCATAATCCGAGCCATTTTCAGTTTTCACCAATGCATAAGCGACGGGATTATTCTCCTCATCTCGGATAAAGCCCGTGATGGTATTCCCTTCTCCATTTTCAAAATGCAGATTTGCCAATACCGAAAAAGCATTTAATAAAAAAACTGTTGTTATGTATAGTCGCAATAACATGCTTCTTTTTAAAGATTAAATCGTCGGCAAAGTTATATTGTAAAAAAAGAAAAAACAATCCCAATATATCAGGAAATATTTGCCAAAAAAACAGCCGCTAATTCGGTTATAATTTCGATTTTTTCCTGACTTCATCAATGCGCCACCCTAAAATTTTTGAAAAAATTTTGGTCAAATAATTGGGCAATGGATTCATGTTTCGAGGTAATAAGCATCGTTTTTGATAGCGTTTCACCGCTGATAGGCAGTTTGATTTTTAGTGTTGTTATCGTTTTTACTATATTTAACATCTTATCTACACTCAAATTTATAGAGCTTAATTTCAAGATACGTTCAAGCTCCTTATAAACTTTGTATGCTATAAAACAAATACAGACGTGCGCCTGACTGCGTTTTGGAGTAACATGAATTAACATTGGACGCATTTCTAAATATTTTATGCAATTCCACATCCCCCGTCAAAACAGGATTTCAAATAGCCAACGCTCGCTGGTTTGCTTGCCGGTTGACACAGGCGAGCAGTAACTAAATGTTTTAATATCTCATCTTCTATCTCATCAAAACCAACCAACTTAAATACTAGTTCTATAATTAATTGGATGCCATTGAGTAAAATATTCTCCACGTTAGACAACAGAAAGTCCGTGACCTGTCTTTCTTCTCTCTCCTTCTCATGAATTTCAAACATGTTCTGCCTCCACAATAGGAAGCTATCCACTTTTTCCCTTGAGAATACAGTTCCGATATCGTTTTTAAGTAACGTATCTTGCCGATACTTTTATCTACTATAACTACACTTGTACTGCCTGACCTATTTTTCTTTTTGCGCACATACCTATAGCAAAAGTACAGTATTTTTTGCTTGCGACACCCATATCAGTGTCGTAAGATATACAATAAATTAATTTACAATGAGTTATAAAAACGCATCTCTCAAAGTATCGAAGTCAGGGAATTATCTTTTTGGAGTCATTTATTATACAGAAAATCATGTGAATAATTGTATCTGAACAACTTTTTACAGGAAAAACAGATAGGGATAAAAACAAAAAAGAGTTGTTTTGCTCCCAAAACAACTCTTTTTTCTTCTCGTCTATCGGGAAGAATATACTTAAAATAGCTTTTTATTTTCTGCCATTATTTTCGTCAGAAACGGTAAGTTTTTTTCTTCCTTTAGCTCTTCTGCGAGCAAGCGCTTTTCTACCGTTTTTAGTAGCCATTCTTGCTCTAAAGCCATGTTTATTAACCCTTTTTCTTCTCGAAGGTTGAAATGTTCTCTTCATCGCTATATATCTTTTTGAGGGTGCAAAGGTACATAATTTTTTAAGATGGAATACTAAAAGTAAAAATAAATACGTATTTTTTATAAAATATCTTATAATATATTGATTATCATATATTATATAGGATGTTTTATTTGTACGATTTGATGATAGAATTCAACATCTTCTCTGTTTTAGCAGCTCCTTCGCCAAGAATAAAACCAATTTGTTGAACTTGACGCAGATTTTCTTCGATAACTTCGTTGACTCTATGAATGATCTCTTCCGGACGTTCTTCTTTGGAATGCAAATTCCGGAATACCGCTCCGACTAATTTGTTGGGTATTAGCTGAAAAATGGAGACATTTATCAATTTTCCTTCAATTTCAACGTCGCGGTTTATTTTGGTTTCGTCATGGCTCAGCATGAACGAAAATTGAGAAATGATCGTAGGCGGCAACAATGTTTTTAAGTCGGCTCCTATTAGATAAGGAATCACCTCGTGAACTTCTTTTACTTCCTCTCCCAATATTTCGATAAATCCCAAATTGGACTCGATAACTTTGAGGTTGTCATCGGAAAATACAATGCCTGCGTTCAAGTTGCGCACTAACATGGAAAGCGCTTCGTTTTTAGAGAAAAGCAACTCTTTTGTTTCATCCAACGTTGCTTTAGCGCTTTTTAGCTCGTGTCTGACCATATTGAGTTCTTCCATGGTCTTTTTATTAGCATGCGTAGCCTCGCGATTTCCAATTTGAGAATATGTGACGCACATTTCAGGAATAGCGATATTTTGCGCGATAGCGCGCGCCAATCCTTTACATGTGTCGAAACCGCACGCTCCGCAGTTGACCTCTTTATTATTATTTCGTTCCGTAATAAAATTAAGAGCGATTTTCATCTCAAATTCGCTTGGAGCGGGGAGGTCGTATTTTTTATTGACGAATTTTGCTTTATATTCTTTGTAGTCGGCGTGCTTTTTAATATCTTCCTCCCATTTTTTGATGTCGAAGTTTTCCAATCTCCGGTTGATATAATCTTTCACAAGCGCATATCTTAAAAACTTCTTGCCTCCGTCGGAGCTTCCCGGTCCCATGATACATCCTTCGCAGAAAAAGAGATTGAAATTGTGCTTTATGGTTTTGTTAAAATCGAGAAATTGCTCTACCGCAGCCATCGCGTCTTTTCCGTCGGCTGTAATGGTATTTTCCTCCAAAAGGCTCAAATCCAAACCGGTTGCTTCTATAAATCCCTGAGAAATAGGATAAATTCTTCCTTTGTAACCTAACGGCTCATCGAAATCGGAATACTCGCTAAAAGTCTCATTGATCTTGAATTCATCAAAAAGTTGGCGCAATTCTTCAAAAGTTAAAACGCCGTTGATTTTTGCCGTTCCATAATAGCGATCTACATCTTTTTTAGCTGCAACGCAAGGCGTTATATGTACGACTTTCAAATTTTCACCATAAAGTTTTCGTGCTATTACCGCGCTTGCCGCGGCGGGCGAAATATAAGGTGCCAAGTTGCCGATCAGTTCGGGATAAAATTTCTCAATAAGCTGTACAATCGATGGACAACAACTTGTCAAATAATATTTTCCGTTAAAATCATCGTGAGTCAGGTTTCTATAAATTTGAGCGATAATATCTACGCCAAACGACATCTCCGTTACATAGGAGAATCCAAGTAAGCGAATCATTTTCACGAATTTACGATAATCGGTTATATCGTCGAATTCGCCTGCGATAGAAGGGGCGCAAATAGCGACCACTTTTTCTTCCGAATTCAAAAGTAGTTTTATATCTTTTTTAGAATCAAGATATGTAATGGCCCCGTATGCGCAAGTATTCTTGATGCAAGTTCCGCATAAAATACATCTGCTCTCTTCTATATGCGGAAAAACGCTGTTTTTGCGCACGTGGATCGCTTTGACCGGGCAAGCGCGAATACATGTATAACACGCTTTGCATTTACTTCTATCAAGTTGTATGACATTGTCTAACATAAAAATAAAATATTAAAAAATACAAGGTGTAAACTAAAAACAGGATAAGAATTCAAGATTCAAAATCAACTTTGAATTTTGAACCTTGAATTCTAAATTATTTTACAAATTTAATACCTTTCTCTCTCGGTATAATAAGTATGCAACAGTTTATGAGATAAATGTCCGTTCGGCTCTCCTAAGAAATCAGCATAAAGTTGTTGAATTTCCGGATTCTCGTGCGATTTCCGGAGCGGCATTTTCTCATCTTCTTTGTAAATAGCGTTCATACGCGCCGCCCTGATGTCGGGATTGGTAGGAATTGGTTGTCCGCCGCCGCCAAGGCATCCGCCTGGGCATGCCATCACTTCAACAAAGTGATAGAACGTTTTTTCATTCTTGATAGCTTCCATAAGTTTTCTTGCATGCGCCAACCCGTGAGCGATGGCCACTTTAAGCTCGACGCCTTCTAAAAATTCAAATTCCGGTTTGACTTTTTCGATTAACAATGAAGCCTCTTTGATTCCTTCAAAACCGCGCACAGGCGTAATATTGAGCCTTTCAAACGGGACTTCTCTTCCCGTTACCAATTCATACGCCGTACGAATGGCCGCTTCCATCACGCCGCCTGTTGCCCCGAAAATAACTCCGGCGCCGGTCGATGCTCCCATGATGTTATCGAAGGGTTCGTTTTTCAAAGTCAAGACGTTGATACCCGACTGTTGTATCATGATGGCTAATTCGCGGGTCGTCAACACATAATCGACGTCTTGGAATCCGCTGTCGCGCATTTCGGAACGATTGGCTTCATATTTTTTTGCCGTACAAGGCATGACCGATACCGAAACGATATCTTTCGGATCAAACCCTCTTTTTTCGGCATAATATGTTTTTGCCAATACGCCAAACATCTGCTGCGGCGATTTACAAGAGGAAAGATTAGGCAGCATTTCAGGATAAATGTGTTCGATAAATTTGATCCAGCCCGGCGAGCAGGATGTAAACATTGGCAATGCGGCGGAGGTATTTCCGTCAACCAAAACTTTTTTCAAGCGAGACAATAATTCCGTTCCTTCTTCCATAATGGTCAAGTCGGCTGTAAAATCGGTGTCCAATACCGAGTCAAATCCCATGGCTTTCAACGACGCCACCATTTTACCTGTAACGCGATTTCCCGCTTTCAAGCCGAAACGTTCTCCCAAGGCTACGCGCACAGCCGGGGCGGTTTGAACGACAACATGTTTTGTCGGGTCATAAATTGCATTCCAAACCTCTTCAATATAGGTTCTCTCTGTTAACGCTCCCGTAGGACAACGGTTAATACATTGTCCGCAATTGGTACAGACAACTTCCGCCATCGGTTTTTCTTTGAAAGTACTCATTTTGGCTAAATTTCCCTTGTAAGCCATTGTGAGCGCGTTGACGCCTTGCAATTGTGCGCAGGTACGCACGCAACGAGTACAGCGAATACATTTGCTGTCATCTTTTTGAATGGCGTAAGAAGAGATGTCCGGACGCGACGGTTTTCTTAAATTAAGAAATATTTCGTCGTCGGTTCTATACTCTAAAGCAAGATTTTGCAGTTCGCAAGCATTACTTTTACTGCATTTGATGCAGTTAATATTATGTTCCGTAAGCAACAACTCTAAAATATGTTTTCTTGCTTGACGGATTTTGGAAGTATTGGTCAAAACTTTCATCCCCTCGCGTACCGGCGTAGCGCAAGAAGCGACTAAATTCGGATCCTTTTCAACTTCCACAACGCATACGCGACAATTTCCCGCCACGCACAGATCTTCGTGATGGCACAAAGTAGGAATATGGACGTTGATCATTTTTGCCGCGTGAAAAATACTGGTGTTTTCAGGAACCGCTAATGGTATATCATTAATGGTTATATTGATCATATTACTCATAATTCTTTTCTCTTTTTAATAAACAATTTCTTCTCTAAAATTCTCAATAATAGATGTAAACGCATTACCGACCGACCGGCCTAATCCGCATTTTGAGGCATATTTCATAGTATATGCAAGTCTGAGCAGTTCGTCGAGATAAGTTTTTGGTTTTTCTTTCCGTTTAACAGCTCTAATCCCATGTAGCAGTTGTTGCGTGCCTACGCGACATGGCGTACATTGTCCGCAAGATTCTTCTTCGAAGAAAATCAGATAATTTTCCAAAATATTGTACATTGAACGGGAGGAGTTGAACACTTTCATGGAGCCTCCTGTTGGAACGCCTTCAAATCCTATAATGGTATTTTTAAATTCTTTTCTTGGAACGCAAAATCCGGAAGCGCCTCCGACTTGTACGGCTTTGGTATCGCCGTCGCCAAATTCATCGACAAATTGTTGTACGGTCATTCCCATTTCCAATTCAAAAACGCCCTCTTTACAACAGTCGCCCGAAACGGAGAACAGTTTGCTTCCTTGCGACGCTTTTGTTCCCAATTTCTTGTATTCTTCTGCTCCGATGTCGGCAATGATCATCGCATTGACAAAAGTCTCAACGTTATTTACCACGGTAGGTCTGCCAAGATAGCCTTCGTTGACCGGATAAGGAGGTTTGTTAGTCGGCTCGCCCCTGAATCCTTCCATTGATTCGATGAGCGCAGTCTCTTCGCCGCATACATAAGCGCCGGCTCCAAAAATCAAATCCAATTTGAAATTGATTCCCAAAGATTTAATATTATGTTCCATTCGATCGATAGCGATCCGTAGTTTTGTCTTCAAATATTTATATTCGGCGCGGATATAGATAAATCCTTCTTTTGCGCCTGTAATATAAGAAGCTAAAGCCATTCCCCAGATCACTTTTTCAGATGCTTTATCCAGAATCTCTCTATCTTTGAATGTTCCGGGTTCTCCTTCGTCGGCGTTGCAGATTATATATTTTATCGGATCCGGATATTCTTTTACGATTTTCCATTTGAGTCCCGTCGGAAATCCTGCTCCGCCGCGGCCTCTTAATCCGGAGTCTATTAATTCTTCAATGAATTTTTCTTTTCCCATTTTCATGATCTTACGCATCAATGCGCTGTAATCAATGTCTTCTCTGAAAATGAGTTCTGTTCTTTTTAATTGTGTTGCCATTTTTTCAGTCTTTTAAAGATTTCAGAATTACCTTTTCATATAACTAACAAGAATATCTTTGGTCTTTTCGGGCGTCAAATCGCCGTAAAGTTCGTCATTGATAAGCATAGCGGGGCCTTTGTGGCAAGATCCCAAGCAATTAGTATAGAATAGAGAAAACTTTCCGTCGTGGGTTGTTTCTCCGGGTCGGATACCAAGCAATTCAGTGATAGCGTCGATAATGTCTTCTTTGCGTTTCATGTCGCATACAATAGTTTGACAAACTCTGATTACGTGTTTACCTTGTTCGTTAATACCAAGAAAAGAGTAAAAAGATGCGGTCCCATAGACGTCGGCAGTGGAAATATCCAACTCCCTAGCTATGTTAACCATGTAACTTTCGTCAAGATAGTAATATTGGTCGACTACATCTTGCAGAATCGGTAACAGACTTTCTCTCTTTCTCCCATGTTTATCGGCCAATTGGGCGATAAATTCTTCCGCGTTTGAAATCATACGATAAGTTTTTAGTTAATTAAATTATTTATTAAGTTATAATCTACATATATTTGATAATCACTACTTTCATATATTTTTCAGAAAGTACGTGCGTTAATCTTCTGATCAAGTTTTTCCGTATTTCGATCTCAACCGGCAAAGTCGGATCATGGTGACTCTCATTGATTTTGGTTCCAACGAGAACATATATTTCGTCGCTATCTAAAAATAAGTTGACAATTTGATCGGCGGGGCCTTTGCCAAGTTGCTTCGTCGATGTCATATTATTCAAGAGGTAGATAACTTTGCTTAATGTCAAAACGCCTTCGGTAACTAAATCGACGCCTTCCATTTTAGAACTTGGCGGTAATGTCGGATCAGTAATGGTTTCATCGACAACTTTGCGATGTAATTCTCTGGAAATGATTTCAGTCGTGGTGGCGCCGCTAATGATTTTTCTTCCTTCAAAATGCCTCAAAATCATGGCAAATTCGTTGTCTTTTTCCATGTTAAAAGGCGGACCTGTGCATAACAACGTTTTACGCGGTTGCCTAAAATAAATAACTCCGCAAGTCAGATCGTCTTTCGGGGCGTGGAGGTCGTTAGCTGAGGCATGTTTTACGACTCTTTCGGCAAGATCGGTAGCCGACATTGTGGGATTTGTTTCAATCAACTCGCGAACGAATCTGATCAAGTTATTTCTTCCCCATCCCATAACGATCCCTTTTCCTAATCCTGATTGCGTGATGCCGTCGGAACAGAAAATAATTCTATCTTCGATTTGTGGAATAAATGAACACTGTTTTAGATCAGGCACGCGTTTGTCTGCGGCGTCGCCTTCGTATTTTACATGTTTCCATTCCGGCTCGTAAATACGATTGCCGCGCAATATGATGGTTTGCGGATTGTCGTATTCCAAAATGGATACTTTTTCATCGCTCACGGAGATATCAATGATCGTATATGTGGCATAACTAAGGCTGAGTTCGCTGTCTACCGGTAGAGCTTTCATCAATATGCCGGCGATGGCGTTGGCGTCTTTGTGTTCTAAAGAAAAATTGAGGGAAATCGTCGAAGTAAGCGTCGCCAATACGTTGGCGCGGACGCCGTGCCCCATTCCATCGGATAAGACGCACAGCACACGATTTTCATCGGGAATGCGTTTTGATAAAAAAACATCGCCGCAAATCTTCTCTCCCTCGTGGTTATATTGGAAATTTCCAATCTCCACATGGTACTTTTGCTCTTGTTCTTCAGCTTTCTGAAATAGATATTCGTCCATCGCTGACTCTGGTTTTGACGGGCAAATATACACAATTATATTTTATTTAAAACGACATTTTAGAATCTCTCTTTAAATTTAGGTGATTCTTGCATTCTAAAATGGAGACGAATAAGCGTCTGAGTAGTTATTTGTTGTCGTTTTTACGAAGAAAGAGGAATTGCATATATCTTACTTTATTCGTTTTCAATGATAAAAAATGGAATGCGTCAAAAGTCTTCGTAGATAATTTTGAAGTCACAAATTATAACTTCATCCATGTTATCTGATGGGTAGTACAACCTGAAAAGCTGTTTTGATCTTAAAAAATAGAAATAATACACTTTTTTGTTGACTCAACTTGCAATTTATGATTTTTACAGATTGTAGCCGAACTTTTGATATCTCCTCGCGCTTTACTGAATCGAGATAAATTATATAGAAACATCTTGCTGAAGTCTGCTTGACGATTGTCCTCATAAAGCGTATGCTTGCATATTAAACAGCAAATTTCTAATCATGATATTTTTCTATATCCATTCTTTTTTCTCTCTGCTTTTTGCTTTTTTCGTGTAAATGAAAGCCCATTTTTTTTCATTTGGCGATTCTTTTTTAAGGGAACATCGAATTTTCTTGCGCTCGCTTTATTGACAAAATTACTCTTTGGCTTGAAATGTTTCCCTTTTTACCCGTCAACACGGCGCCATAGCGCTGACTTGTAGATGGACGTTACGGCAAAGATTGTTGATAAAACTATGAGAATCAGGAAAGTCGGAGAAATATATGCAAAAATTTAACCGGGTTAGATAAAATTTAAGTTGCAAGGATCATATAACCAGAAGGTAAAAAAAATATTGAGTTTTTTTGAAAATTTTACTTTTTGTATTGAAAAACTTCTTACATTCGTTGCCGATAAATATATGAATTATGAATGATTATGGATGGAAATCGATATAAAGGAAAGAATACAGAAGTGCAAGAACGCAGAAATGACGCATTGTTTTGTATTTCTGGCCAACAGCATAATATTATACGTTTTTTAACTGTTTGGTTGGCGCTGCCGACCAATATTTGGCGTTTGAATAAGATCAACTAGCGTTGCCCTGCTTTTGTTTCGCAGGGCAGATATCACACGTAAAATTTATTTGCACAATAACGTTTCAAAAGATAAAAACCATAGCGCGGTAAAAGAGATAAAATGCATTGAGTCGAAACATCGGCGCTTTTCCATGTATCTCAGCAAAAAAAATAAAAGCAACAACCGTCGATTAGGGCATACATCTTAGAAACTTGTGCAAATAAAGTTCTTTGATTTATGTATGTTTTGTTATATTGCTGGGAAGAGGTAACATTCGGTAAAACAGTATAGCGCAAAACCCGCGATTTGTCATGTCGAACGGGGCATAGATTTCCTGCGGAAAATATGGAAAACGAGAATGATTTGACAGGTTGCCATATCAGAAATGATGTGGGATTTCTATGCGGAAGCCGAAAAGTTTTAATAGAGTAGGCAAAACAGCTTAAAGCAAAAAAGAAATGGAAAAGCTGAATAAAAAATTGCAATTGAATAAAGAATTTATTGCCTCATTAGATAAATTTGAAATGACTCACGTCCGAGGAGGCGATATGAATACGGGAAATGGATATGATGAGACCGATGGCGGAAACATTGATAATGGGTGGGGGATTATATCGTTTATTTTAGGCCTGACTAGCGGACCTACTACTACGGTAGGAATTGGCTTAGCTGGAACATGCGTGGTAGCAGAGATTTCGAAAGACGGTCTTTGTGGCTCTTCTGTTTGCCATCAAAGTTTCTAATTTTATAGGGCAATATGTTATCTTTATAGGAAAATGGTATCGCCCTATTTTTATCAAAATATTTCGAATTCATTTAAAATAAAATATTATGAAGAAAGAAATTTTCCTTTTCTCGGTTATTTTTCTTTTTTTTGTGGCATTTATCATATTGTCATATGTTTATTATAAAATACAACCCGATACTGTTTATCTGCCTATTTCTATCACATTTCTTTTATTTTGTAATATAATTAAGTTACTTTATAATCAAAATGAAAAAAAGAAAGAAAGATTTTTGCCTATTGGTAAATCTATTATGTACAAGGGAGAGATGTTTATTCTAATTTTTCTTTTGATACTATTTTTTATTTGGGGAATGAATCCTAATATAGGTAAAGTATGGATGCATATAAAGTATGGTTGGTTTTATGGCATAGGTTTTTTCTTAGCAATATTGTTATCATACAAACCTTATTTATTTGCTTTGCGAAGAAAGAAAGTTATCTTTAATAAAATAATGCCATTTGCAAAAAATTTGCTTTATACAAATATCAAAGAAGTAACTATAGAATCTAACGAAGTAGTTTTTATAGACCATGACAGGAACCAAACGTCTTGTGACGTAAAATTGACCGAAGAAGAAAAAAATAAAATCATTCGAATTCTCACCAAGAATAATGTTACAGTAATTTATTAACTTATAAACATGAAAGACTTTCGTGGTTTTAATAAAAATCAATGACATTATTAAAAGTGTTTGCTACTGTAATAATTCTAAAATAGGGTTATTATCCGGTAAAATGGGATACGCTCTACTTCAATTATACTTTGGATTTTGTAAACAAGATAATTCTTATAAGGAATGCGGTATTCGAAACATTGAAAATGTATTCAATGTTATAAATGCAAATTCTCTTTATTCTCCATCTTTTGTTGAAGGATTTGCAGGAATAGGTTGGGGAATAGAACATAGCATATCTCAACAATGGTTAAACATTGATTCAAATATGCTTTTGGAGGATGTTGATTTACTACTTGCTCAGTTCTTAAACCTTGAAATGCAGAAGGGAAATCATGATTTTTTATATGGAGCGTCTGGTATTGTATTATATTTTATTGCTCGTTGCAAAAAAAACGTTGCATTGACCCATGTGTTAACCAAATATATCACGCAAATTTCAAATACTAGTGAGAAACACTCAAAAACATGCATGAAATGGAAATTTGCTATTGATTACCAACAACAAAATAAAGTTTATAATATTTCTCTTTCACATGGTATGTCAAGTATTGTTGTCATATTGAGCAAGTTATATAAGCTAAAGGGGATGGATCAGAAAACGATTAAAAATCTTTTACAAGGATGTGTAAACTATATTTTAGAGCAAGAAATTGACAAAAATAAATATGGTTCTTTCTTCCCAAATTTTGCTATAGAAAGTATGGAGCACATATATGGTAGTCGTTTAGCATGGTGTTACGGGGATTTAGGCATTGCTATGGCATTATGGCAAGCAGGATGCGCTTTGCAAAATGTAACTTGAAAAGATAAAGCTTTGGAAGTGTTGTTATTTGCAGCCGAAAAGAGGCGAAATTTGCAAGAAAATTATGTAATGGATGCCGGATTATGTCATGGCACGGCAGGAATAGGGCATATATTTTATCGAATGTGGAGGAACACCCGTATGCTTGAATTTAAAAATGCAGCCGATTATTGGATGAACGAGACTTTGAAAATGGCAAAATTTGAAGATGGCTTGACGGGATATAAAACATGGCATGGTAAAAGTGGCTGGATAAATTCCTATGGCCTGCTTGAAGGCATTGCCGGTATAGGTTTAGCTTTACTAACATATTATTATGAAATTGAACCGACTTGGGATGAATGCTTACTGTTAAGTTAAATGTAAACCATCATGAAACTAAAAAAGCGCTTTTTTTTCGCGATTTTTCTTTTTTTTCCGTGGATGATCATAGCGCAAAATGTAACCATTTCGGGTTTTGTAATCGCGCCTGATCGCACGCCGGTAGAATTTGCAAACATATTCGATAAAACGGAAAAAACAGGAACGACTACCGA
>JAIRTP010000119.1 GCA_031254805.1 Bacteroidales bacterium | reverse complement strand
AAAAATTAAGTAACCAGTTTTTTGAGATACTGCAAGTCGTATGCTGCTTTTAACCTTCTGTTTTTTTTAGCTTAGCTTATCGCGTTGTTCCCTGATAATTTGCAGGGCAAGTTTTCTCGTGACAGCGAGGCTTTCCGGCGCACAATCGGTTCGTCCGGCAGGCGCCTTCCCTAAAAGTAACATCCGGATGCAGAGCAAGCAATTTTCAATGTTCCAATGTCCTCCGACCGTTGCATTTGCGTACTTCATAGCGGTCATGATATATTCCCGCTCTTCCGATACGTTCTTTGTCGGACAGGTTTTAAAACCAAATCATATCGCTTTCATCTTGTAAGGTTACTATTTTCGTGCAATTGCTCTATGAAAAAATAATTATCCGCTTAATTTTTATTCATTTTATACTACCTTTGCCTTCAATTACAAAAATAAAAAAACGATGAAACAAATATTATTTACACTTTTCAGCATTGCCTTATGCATGAGCGCTATGGCACAACAAAAAAGTTTTTATGATTTTAACGCAAAAACAATTGACGGTGAAAATTTTCCTTTGTCGCAACTGAAAGGAAAAAAAGTAATGATTGTCAATGTAGCCTCTAAATGCGGCCTTACGCCGCAATATGCAGCTCTTCAAGAGCTATATTTGAAATACGAGAAAGAGAACTTTGTCATTATCGGCTTTCCATCCAACGATTTCATGAATCAAGAACCGGGAACAAATGAGGAAATCAAAGAATTTTGTACGCTCAATTACGGCGTGACTTTTCCCATGATGGAAAAAATCTCGGTAAAAGGGGAAAATATTGATCCGCTATATAAATGGCTCACCACAAAGAGTGAAAATGGAAAAGAGGACGCTGAAGTCAGTTGGAATTTTCAGAAGTTTCTCATTGATGAAAATGGGAATTGGATAAAATCCATCAACCCTAAAATCAACCCGATGAATCAAGAAATAATCGACTGGATAGAGAATAAATAACTCTGAAAATAGTTATCATTACGGTCTTTTTGGTTACGACAAAAAAGTATTTTTTCTGACAGTCGACAAAATGAATACTATAAGGGAATAGTTTTTGATAAAATCAGATGTAATATTTTACTTTTTATTTGAAA
This sequence comes from Bacteroidales bacterium, assembly GCA_031254805.1. Classification (GTDB taxonomy): domain Bacteria; phylum Bacteroidota; class Bacteroidia; order Bacteroidales; family WRLA01; genus WRLA01. The sequence goes on along the minus strand of JAIRTP010000119.1, from coordinate 4,447 downwards.
TGAATAATCCTGAAGACAGGTTGCGTGAGGAGCTAGAACGACTTGTAATGCTTCTGAAAAAGATGCGGGAGCGCAATGCTAATATGGGCTTTTTGTCTGAACAAGATCAAATGATGTTGAAACATATCGATCTGTTTATTAAGAGCCTTGATCAACCCGATGCTAGAATTCCGTCTGAGTTTACCGACGAAATGGCTGAGTCATTTATCGACATGATTCGACAGCTGACCGAAGCTCTTCGTGAAGAATTGGGCGAAGAAGGATTATATTTAGGAGAAGATGATGAGTTTTACATTGATTCCGAAGACGATTCCGACGGATTTTTGCCGGTTCCGACAATCGACGAGCTTATCAATCAATCCGATGAAGCTATTCCGATGAAACATCGCATTATGATGGCTATTCAACAAGTGGACGAACGGCTAAAAGAGAAAAAATTAGACGCTTCCATTACAGACGAATTACTTGATCGCCGCATCGAATTGTTAGATCAGTTAAAATTGTATTCATAACTTTTTGGTTGCTGTAAGAGAATTGAGAGCGTCTCAAAAGTTCCTTAGATAATTTTGAGATTATAAAAATCACAAAATCATCAATATTAATCTGTGAAAGTTTAGACTTGTACTGACAGCCAGGCATTTTTTACTACTTTTTAAAAGATGGGGTCTAAGCTCTAATTTCTTAGAATAGGAAAATATTGAGTGGGAGCTCTTTGTTTCCCCCGTCCCATTCCAGTCAGTCAAGTTATCGCTGACAAGTCGCTTTCCAGCAGAACTTGGCTCCTTTTCAACTTCGGGCGAAGGTTAGAAAACTTTTTCTTGTTTTTTATCAACTATTTTGCTGTTTCGTTATCTTTTTTATGTCTTCTAAGCAGGAAGAAAATCTATTTCTCGTTTACGCAAATCGACTTTTTTGATTTTTACCTTCATAAGATCGCCCAATCTGATCACTTTTTTGGAATGATATCCGATGATACGGTAATTTTCCTCATCAATATAATAGTAATCGTCGGCCAAATCGCTAATTCTCAACATCCCTTCACAGAAGTTATCATTAAGTTCTACGAAAATGCCCCATTTGCTAATACCGCTCACTTTTCCGGTAAATATTTCGCCGACTTTATTCTCCAAAAACTCTGCTTGTTTATATTTTACAGAAGCGCGTTCCGCTTCCGCCGCTCTTCGTTCCATGTTGGAAGAGTGTTCGCATTGCAATTCAAGCGGATTCTCATCAACAGAATTTCCTCTGTTCAAATAATGTTCCAAAAGACGATGCACCATCATATCGGGATAGCGCCGTATCGGAGAGGTAAAATGAGTATAATAATCAAACGCAAGGCCATAATGACCAATATTATGCGTAGAATATACCGCTTTTGCCATAGTGCGTAAAGCAACTGTTTCTATTAGATTCTGCTCTCCTTTTCCTTCGATCTGAACAAACAGTTTATTAAACGACTCCGTTAATCTCTTTCTGCTTTGAATATCTACTTTATAACCCAAACGGCTCACAAAACTAACAAAATCAGCTAATTTTTCCGGATTCGGCATATCATGAATCCGATATACAAAAGTTTTCACATTTTTATTGGCCGCCGTTATTTTTCCGACATATTCAGCGACTTTTTTATTGGCTAATAACATAAAATCTTCAATAAGCCAATTAGCCTCTCTTTGCTCCTTAATATAAACGCCGATTGGAACTCCTTTATCGTCAAGATGAAATTTCACCTCTTTAGAATCGAAATTGATAGCGCCGCTTTTCATTCGTTCTTCCCTCAAAATAGAAGATAAATGAAACAGTTTCATGATTTCCTTCTTATAATCGCTGTCGGCGCCTTCTATGATTTTCTGAACTTCTTCGTATGCGTAACGCCGATTGGATCTTATCACAGTTTTCCCAAACCACTCTTTTAAAATGCGAGCATTTTCGTCCATCTCAAAGACTGCCGAAAAAGACAATTTTTCTTCATTGGGGCGCAAGGAACAAACGCCGTTTGAAAGTTTTTCGGGAAGCATCGGGATCACTCTGTCAACCAAATAGACCGAGGTTGCCCGCAACATCGCTTCGCGTTCTAACGCCGTATTAGGACGAACATAATGCGTAACGTCGGCAATATGCACGCCAACTTCCCAATTTCCATTTTCTAATTTTCTCAAAGATAAAGCGTCGTCGAAATCTTTGGCGTCGGCAGGATCGATCGTAATCGTCCAAATATCGCGAAAATCGCGTCGTTTGGCAATTTCTTCCGGAGGAATAATGTCGCCGATGGCGTTGGCTTCAGCTTCTACTTCAGCAGGAAACTCAAGCGGAAAGTTAAATTCAAGCAAAATACTCTGCATTTCCACATTATTATCGCCCGGTTTTCCTAATACGCGCATTATTTTTCCAAAAGGATTTCGTGACTTAGAATCCCAGTCAACAATTTCCACAACCACTTTATCGCCATTTTGCGCGCCGTTCAAATCTTCGGAAGGAATGAAAATATCTACCGGCGTTTTGTTGCCATCCGGAATTACAAAAGCAAATTTTTTGACCTTATCAACGATCCCTATATATTGCTTTTGAGAACGATCGACGATTTCAATAACTTTTCCTTCCAATTTTCTTTTACTACGGCGAGGGAAAAGCATCACTTTTACCATATCTCCATCCAAAGCCGTTCCGGTATTTCCTGCAGCAATGAAAACGTCGTCTCCTTCATCGCGTATTAAATAAGCTTTACCGGTCGTTTTCATATCTAAACGACCGGTAACATATTTCTGTTTAACAGCGTATTTTTCTATTTGATCGGCAGCTAATTTATATTTTCCGCGTTTAACTTCTTCTAAAATGTTTTGAATGGTCAAATGTTCCAAAGTCTCCGACAACTGATGACGGCTGGCTTTATCTTTAATCCCCATCCCCGCGGCTACCTGTTTATAATTTAAAGGACGAAAAGGTTCTTTCCCAAAAACAGCTAATATTGTAGATACAAACGAAGTATTGTTTCTCCTTTTTTTCGACATAGTCTCTATAGCTTAAAATGTAATAATTCTACGTTAAAAACAACTATAATGGATAAAAGTTCATTATGGATTCCATTAATCAATCCCATTGCATTCATATCTTTTCCAATTTCGGCGAGCAGGAAGAGCCTTTTCATCGTTAAAACGTTTTTATCCCCTACATTTTTATACGTTCTTTTAATTTAAAGCAAATATAATAAAAGGACAAACGCATTAAGACACACGTTTGTCCAAGTAATATTTATCAAATACTTCTCTTTTATATTTCAATTTTTTTCTTAGAATACAAAAGCAAATCCTATTTGAAACGCTCCCGTATTCAACACATTATTTGTATTTCCACCCAGATTAAACGACATGGTCCCATCTCCGCCTTCAACTTTCGTATAATCTAACCCGACTTCAAAAAAGTTTAAGTTTGCCAATAAAATAATATGATCCGACAAATTATATCCCAAAACAGGCGAGATATTCAATCCCGTAGTAAACTTTTTAGTATCTATCTCATTGTTGTTGTTCGCACAATAAAATTTCGCTTTTCCCATCACTTTAAACTTGCCGAATCTGAGAAAAGAATAACGCACATAAGGAGATATGGCATAATTCCCACTTATAACCGTATTATCCGAATCTTTCAGCTTATTGACGCTCACTCCATAACCTCCGACAATCCCTAAATCCCAGCGATCGTTAAATGAATAGCCAAAATCCGGCATCAACGAAATATTCATATGTATGCCGAGTTTGTCGCCATCATTATTTAATGTAGAAGAGAGTCCAAGACCTAAACTTCCGCCAAGATAAAATTGAGCGCTCGCCGCCATTCCAACGCATACTAAAACTACTACTAACAAAATTTTTTTCATACCATTTTAATTTTTAGTGAAATAATCATTTTATTTACGATTCATATTATGAATATGTAAAGGAACAAATTATTGTTTTCAATCTTTGTTAAAAACAAGATGTTTTACTAACTTCTTTTCAACAAAAAGCGCATTTGAGTCGTTTCTCCAAAACCGACCGTTTTTCGCATTTTGTGAGTTTTAAAATATTGCCATCCGGAAATTCAGAAGCCCCAAAAACACCTGTCCGAAACGTCGACGAGACAGTATTTTAGATATGTTTTGAAAAAGTAAGCCCCCTACTCAAATATGAGTGAATATTGGATGATTTTAGGAGGCAATTTTCCGTGTTCTTCGGATTGGATGTAGCATCATCGGTTCGGGATCAATCGAATCTGCACACCGAACCGTAATACAAAACGAATGAAACTGTCCGGGCAGCATTGGAGCGAAAATGGAGCACAGAATATGCTCCGATTAAGAATTATTTTTATGAACAAACTGTGGCATAAGGTTATAGACAGACTCAAAGATCACACATGATGACTGCTTAGAAAAAAACGACAATTTGAAATGCACCCAAATAATATTTAT
>JAIRTP010000085.1 GCA_031254805.1 Bacteroidales bacterium | reverse complement strand
AGCAGAGAAACACTAACCAAAACTATGCTCGTTACCCCTAAACACAAGTCTATCGCTCAACTTTTTGACCAAAACTTTTGGGAAAATCTGTGAGGTGTCGCATTGTCAAAGTCAGGAGTACACGTCTCGTTCTTCCGCTTCATTTTGTTTCTGCACATCCTGTGCAAACCCGGCAAACAAATCCATCTCTCCGATGTGACGATGTATCCATTCCTTGCCTTCAAGGTACATCTTTTCCACCTCCGCCTCGACGAAACTGCTGCCGATGGTCTTGAGCAATTTGTATTTGCCGCTACTCTTGTCAATGACCTGAATGCTGACCACCCCACTTGGGTTCTTTTTTTTCTGACAAACATATCTGCGAAGGTAGCAAAAAAACCGGCCGGGACACCCAAAAAGATGTCCCTGTAAAAATTAAATAATTGTTGATTAAAGTGTTACATAAACAACTCGGCTTGGGAAATCAAAAACGATGAAGTCAGGAGCGGGGATGAGAACAAAATACATGCTAAAATAAAAATGGTTCGTTTAACTATCATGATTTAATTTATTTAATAATAATAACTTGATAATATCAAGATGCAAATATAATATATTTTATGATAGACAGATTGTTTTTATTACAAGTAAAGAATATATGCAACTCTCTGATGCTATTAATTGTAAGTAGAAGCAAATATTTTCACTTACCGAATTCGGTTGTTTTGTAAGGAGCGTTATTCAGTGAAACATAAAAAGAAGTTTAGAATAATCCCGGAAAAAAAGCGTCTTTTATATGGGAAATTCGGGCGCCTTTGGGCGCGATCAATATTCCTAAAATATCAAACCTTACTTCGCCATGATAATTAGATTGTAAAATATATTCATTAGCGGCTTGCGCTAAAAAACGTTGTTTCTTTTTATTCACAAAAGTCTCAGGTTCTCCCCATTGAATGGAATGTCGGGTTTTTACCTCAATGAAAACTAACAGATCATTCTCTTTTGCAATAATATCAAGTTCTAAATGCCCTTGTCGCCAATTTGTTGCGATGATATGATAATTTTCGCGGAGAAGAAAATTTAAAGCGATGGCTTCTCCTTCTTTTCCTGTTTTATGATGTTCGGCCATACATAAACTATTTTGCAGGCTTTAAGATGGCTTTATATTCTTTTTCGTTCAACAACAACTCTTTTGCTTTAGCTATTTCGGGGTCAAATTCTACGGAAAATTTGATATAATCTTCATAATTATAATATCTGGATAAGATTTCCATTTTCAAGATTCTTTTTATCTCTTGCTTGTTCTCTTCAATGGCGTTGATTTTTTTATTGCTCAATTCATTTTGCAACTCTTTCAACGCGCTCTCCACTTTTGGAGATGAATTTTTCTCCTCTTTATAATATTCTTGTAACGGCGTCAACAAAAATTGGTCAACGGTTTTATAATCATTGTGATGTTGTTTTACCCATTCTATAAAATCATTCCAAATGGCGTCGGTGATTTCAAACTTGTCAATGGCGGGAATAGCGGGCGTGTTGTAATAAAAATAAGTGGCAAAATTGAAAAGAATATGTTGTCCGACCAAAGCTATCGTGATGTCGTTCAATGTATACGGTTCTGTGATCACATCGGGTTCAATTCCGGCGCCGTCATAAACGGGTCGTCCTCCGGCTGTTTGGAACTTTGTTATCAAAGAATCAGGGACTTTATCCCACTTTCCGTATTCGTTTTTGTGTCCGTAATCAATCGCCTGAATGCAACGTCCGCTTGGGATATAATACTTTGCGGTAGTGATTTTTACTTGCGAATTATATTTTAGAGGGAGAACGTTTTGTACTAATCCTTTTCCAAAAGTTCTTTGTCCCATGATTACCGCTCTATCAAGGTCTTGTAATGCGCCGCCGACTATTTCGGAAGAAGATGCGCTTTGCTCGTCAACTAAAACTACTACAGGAAGATCTGCATCGAGCGGCTGATTCCGCGTTCTGAATGTTTGATTAGAAGATGCAATTTGTCCTTTCATGCTGACAACTTCTACGCCTGATTTCACAAAAAGATTGACCAAATCTACCGCTTCGCCTAACAAACCGCCTCCATTTCCGCGTAAATCCAATATCAGTCCTTTGATTTTCCCTTCGTTGCGCATTTTTATGAAAGCGTTTTTAATATTTGTCGATGCATTTTGAGTGAATCCGTCCAATTTGATATAGGCTATATCTTGATCCAGTCGGTTGTAATAATCGACGCTTTCTATATTGATGACCTCTCTGACAATAGAAAAACTTAACGGATTTGGTTCGTTGTATCTCTCAATGATCAGATTGACGGCGCCGCCTGCCTGTCCTTTCATTAATTGAGCTATTTCCTCGGTATCCAATCCTTTGGCAGTTTTTCCATTGATACTAATAATTTTATCTCCGGCTTTTATTCCTGCCCTTTTGGCGGGCGAATCTTTGTAAGGGTCGGTAATGACGATATCTTCTCCGTCTAAATGGATTAACGCGCCGATACCGCCGTATTGTCCGGTTGTTGCGATCCGGAAATCTTCTATTTCCGCTTCAGGAATATAAACGGTGTACGGATCTAAACTTTTGAGTAATTCATCTATTCCGGTTTTCATGAAATCGCCCGGATCGATATCATCCACATAGTTGGCGTTCACCGTTTTATAAACGTCGACAAAAATCTCTACATTTTTTCCAATCTCAAAGTTCTTATTCTGAATTTGCGCATTTGCTGAAAAACAGCCGAATACAAAAAAGAAATATATGATCCATGTTGTTATTTTACATCTGTTCATAACTGTCAATAGTTTTTTCTTAATTTTTGCAAAAGTATATTTTATTCTTTTCCAATGGATGTCAATTTAATAATTAATTGATTAATAACTCCCCACATGCTTTTTTCGATAAACGCGTAATCATACGCTTCGTTGTGTATGTAAATAAACGCAACATGCAAGGAAATATTTTTAGCGTTTATAGCGCTGTATATGAGATGCTTTTTTTTACGAAAAGCTTCTTTGAGCCTTCTTTTAATAAAATTTCGGCCAACGGACAGACGTATTTTCTTTTTACTTACCGAAAAAAGCGCCGAGCAAGCCGGCGGATATTCTTCTGTTTCTAACGGCAGATAATAAACGATAAACGGATGGGAAAAGAAAGATTTTCCTTCAGAAAAAACTTTGTCTACGGCGGTTTTACCATACAACCGTTCATGCTTTTTAAAGGTTTGACGCATTTTTCTGAACAATCGTTCCGCAAAAATTTATTGATAAAAAAGAGCGTTGAAACGTTATTTCCTTTTAGGTTTCATGATAGTCGATAAATACTCTTCAATAGCGGAAGCCATTGATGGAGCCGTTTCGGTCGGAGCCGGAATGTTAACGATAAATCCTGCTTGAGCGGAAGCTTCTTGCGTGCCGTTCCCAAAAGCGGCTATCAAACGTTCTCCTTGCTCAAAATCGGGAAAATTTGCTCGAAATCCTTGAACGCCGACGGGACTGAACAGTACGAACATTTCGTAATCTTCGGGATTTATCATCGATAGATCGCTCGGAACGGAACGATACATGGCTGCGGCGACGTGATCAATTTCAAGCGACGTCAACGATTCTTTTAAAGAGTCGGTATCTTGACCCGAATTTTCCGACATGGGTAAAAAGAATTTCTCCTCGCGATGTTTCTTGATCAATTCGATCAACTCTCTTATCGATTGATTAGCGCTGAAAATCTTTCTCTTTCTAAATTGTATGTATTTTTGAAGATAAAGCGAAATTGCCTCAGAAACGGAGAAAAATTTCATAGAGTTAAAATTCTCTAATCTTATATCTTTTGCAATGCGAAAGTAATGATCTACGGAATTTTTACTTGTGAAAATCACTGCAGTATGATCAAATAGCGATACTTTTTGCAGCCTGAATTCTAAGGAGGTCAATCCCTCGACTTGGAAAAACTTGCTGTAATCTAGTTTAATGTTATATTTTTTTGACAGAGGGAAAAAAGGAGATTTTTCGAGCTCTGTCGGCGCCGGTTGCGATATTAAAATTCGTTTTATTTTCAAAATTTCAAAATTTAAAAGTTGTACAATTCGCAAAGGGTCAATCAAATAAGAAATTTTACAAGAACTAAAACCGGTAAAATTTCCAATGTGCAAAGGTACAAAAAAATGTGAATATTGCCAAAATGAAGAGGATAAAAAACTCTTTTCATGATAATGATTAATTTTGAAACAAATAATGATAGAAAATAAACTGTTCCCAGTAGAAAGGCTGAAAGAGAAATAACATGAGGAGCAAACAAGACGCATGCCGCTACAAAAAGCCCTATGGGAGAAAATGAAGCGAGAAAAATATTGGAGGTTTTTTTGTATTCGTCAATTTCGATCGATATGTCGAATGTAAAACTGAAAAAGGATAATAGTAATCGCTTTATAAGGAAAAGACCAAATATGACGGCGATACATCCAAGAAAGATAACGGCGCGTTGTAAGAGAGTGGGGAAGTTTGATAACGAATCGTCAAAGGATAGAGAGAAAACGTTTTGAAAAAAATCCGAGCGGAGAAATGTTCCGTAAAAAATGATCGCCAACAAGAGACAACTGACAAAAGCGAGTAGATTAACGGCCCATTGATTGCGGTCGATTTGCCGTTTCTCCGTTTCCGGCAGCAATTTGGGAGATATTCCCATGATAATAATGTTGCTGAACGAACAACGTAATAGATTTTTCAAAAGAGAAAATCCAATCAAAGCGATAAGTAATAAAAAAGAAAATTCAAAAGTAATATTAGAGTAATGCGGCGTTTCCGAGGTAGAAGAGGCGATGGATTCGCTTTTCTTTCCGGGAAAAATTTCCAATTGGACGAGGCTGTCCGGCGCAATGCCGGATTTATCTATTTCGGCATATATGTACGTTCTGTCCATGCTATCGGGCGGATAGTCAAAGGAGGAGGTGTGCGCATTTATATACCTGTTTTCAAATCCTGAATTTTGTATCATGAATTTACCTGCACGATTTCGTTATTTTTGCAAAGGTAGAAAAAAAGCCGCCAGACGAAAGTTTCTTTTTCAGGAGCGTTTTGGAGGATTTATTTGCAACCCGTTGTTTTTAAGAAAATGTTTTACTTTTGCCATTATTATTAATGTGTTCATGATTATCGTAACTGCTGAAATTAAATGAGAAAATTCAAGGTAAAAATCAATCAGTTTGCTGTTGGCGCAGGATTATTGCAAATCCCATTCTTTTCATTGTTGACGGCTTCGGCGTTGTTTGCGATCGGATTGAAAATCTATCCTTTTGTATTGACTTTTGCGATTATTTTGTCGTTATTGTCGCTTTATTTGATGACAAGAAAATCCACATCCGAGTTTATATCTTCGACGGCGTTGTTTTTAATGCTGTTTTTTGCTTCGTTATATCTTTCCTCCATGTTTTATGATTATTCATGGGATGGGAGATGTTATCATGGCGAGGCAATAGTAGCGATGAAGAATGGTTGGAATCCGATGTATCAACATCATGTATTGGGCGTTAATCCTGAAATGGCTTTTTGGGTGGATCATTATGCAAAAGGATTGGAAACGATATCGGCTGTGATTTACAGCGCTACGAATGAACTTGAACTTGGAAAGGCGGTTAATTTTATTTTGGTTTTTGCAGCAGGCTTTATTTTTTATCATTTTCTATCGTCGCGATTTTCTTTTATTTCGGCGAAAAAAAGATTTTTCCTTGCATTAATATTCTCTTTATGCCCTGTTGTTGTTAATCAATTATTTACATTTTATATTGATTGGATCGTATACGTTTTATTATTGATACTGATATCCTTATTAATTGATGCGATTAGGAGACCTGATAAATTCAATTTATATTTTATCGGCGTTTCGATTTTTATTTTAGTTACGATTAAATTTAATATCCTTTTTTGGGTGGCTTTTACGCTATTGTGCTATTTTATTTATATCGCTATTTTAAAACGATATAAATTATTGAAAAACCTGATTATCTCTTCTGCCGCCGGCGCTATTCTTGGGCTTTTTTTGGCAGGATACAATCCTTATATTACCAATTTTATTGATCGTGGAAATCCGTTTTATCCATTTATGGGAGAGGGGAAAAGGGATGTGATCACTTGGATTATTCCCAAATGTGTACAAGGAAAATCACATGCGGAGGCTTCTTTGATTTCTGTTTTATCATATCCGAATACTACTGATTCAAATGTTTTCGCTTTTCCGTGGAATCTTAAAAAGGAATATATAGAAGGATCGGGATTATATGATTCGAGAATCGGGGGCTTTGGAGCTTTTTTTGCATGGATACTTATCTTGACAACGACGCTGTATTGTTTCAAGATTGATTTTAAGAACAAAAAGAAACGATTGTTCGATATATTTCTCCTGACGCTGTTTCTTTCTCTCTTTCTTTTGCCATACGGGTGGTGGGCGCGTTATGTTCCATTCTTTTATGCTTTTCCGCTTGTTATGTTGTTGTATCTTGAATATGAAAAAAAGAATCGTTTCATTATCCTTTCTAAAAATCTGATCTATTTGTTGATCGCGGTCAACGTATCGTGTTCTTTATATTATTCTTGTAAATCGGCCAATGATAATAAAAAAATAGTTGATCAGACGTTATTAACCCTCGAAAAAAGCGATGTTCCAATACATGTGAATTTTGGATGGAATGTGAACTTTAAGGTTAAAATGGATAAAAGAATGATTCCGTATAATGAGACGACGGAAGAGTTAGGAACAAGAATATTTGGGCCGCCCGTATTTTTTGATTCTGATGTTTTTTGGGTCGAAGAGGGCATTTTGTTTGATAAAACAAAGCAGGAGTAATTTTTTGTTTTCCGAAACCTTGATTGTTTTTTCTCCTCATAACTGAAATTTTCGTCGTACTTTTGCCGATAATTATGAACAATATATTATTAAGAAAAAACATATTATTTGGATTGGCGATTTGCCTGTTTGTGTTGATCTCAAACGACGGTTTTGCCCAGAATGACGATAAAAACAGCAAGATACAGTTGGCATTTCGGTATTACGGAGAGAAACAATGGGAAAAAGCTGCTCCGTTATTTTTAGAGCTTTATGAAATGGATCCCAAAAACCAGTATAGCCGTTATTATTTGATGTGCGAGATACGGTTGAACGAGTTTCAAAAAGCCGAACGGTTCATTAAGAAAGTGATCAAAGACAATCCTGTTAATAATTTACAGTACGAGGTTGATTTAGGTTATTTATATAACAGAACCGGCGATTTGACAAAAGCGCAAAAGAAATATGACGAAGTAATAGCCGCATTGGGAAAAGATTCGGGACAAGCTCCGGCCGTCTCTTCTGCATTTCAATCTTGGGCGGAGGATCAATATGCGATAAAGGCTTATTTGAAAGCAAGAGACGCTACAAAAAATTCCAATGCGTATGCTATGGAGTTGGCTAATTTATATTATCGCATCAATGATTTTAAGAAAATGAGCGAAGAATATATCATATATGCCGTCGCTTTTCCAAATCAACTGAACACGATAAAGCACAGGCTGCAAACCTGCGTCGCAAATGATAAAGACGATGTTTTAAAACCTGTTTTGAAACAAGAACTTATTCGCGCCGCCCAGAAATATCCCGAAGAGGTTGCTCTGCAAGATATTTTGATTTGGTTGGCCATGCAAGAAAAAGATTTTTCGCTTGCATACGAATGGACGGCTTCTTTGGAGAGACGATTGAACGACGACGGCAACATGATGCTAAAATTGGGGGATGTGGCTCTTTCTAATCATGATTTTGATATCGCTATCAAGGCGTATCGACATGTCGCCTCCAAAAAGAGCGGCTTGGACATGTATACGACGGCAAAAATCAGATTATTGGAGGCGTATTATCAATCGATCGTCGGAAAGCCGAATTATCAAATGAACGATTTGTTGACGATAGAACGCGATTATTTGGATATTTTCGAAGAATTTGGTAAGACCAGAAGAACGGTTCTTTTGATGAAAGACTACGCTCATCTGCTGGCGTTTTATATGGACAGGCAAGAAGATGCGATTGCGGTATTGCATGAAGCTATTGAAACGCCTCAAGCTACCGCCAATCAAATAGCGGTATGCAAAATGGAATTGGGAGACGTTTATGTGTTAACCGATGATGTTTGGGATGCGCTTCTTCTCTATTCGCAAGTAGATAAAACATTTAAAAACAATCCGTTAGGTTACGAAGCAAAGTTCAAGACGGCGAAACTTTCTTTTTACATGGGAGAATTTGAATGGGCCAACGCGCAATTGAAAATATTGAAGGCGGCGACCGATAGATTTATTGCAAATGACGCTTTAGAGCTTTCTTTGGTGATTTCGGATAATATGGAAGCCGATTCCACTTATGAAGGATTGACATATTACGCTCGCGCCGACTTATTGATTGCGCAGCATAAATATGACGAAGCTTTAGCCGCGCTTGATAAAATTCCAAAATTTTCCATATTACACTCGCTCAACGACGACGTTGTCATGAAGAAGGCTGAAATAGCCATGTTACGATTTGATTATCATCAGGCAGATTCTCTTTTTGAAAAAGTAGCGACAAACTTTCCAATGAGTATTTTAGTTGATAACGCGCTTTATCGACGCGCTAAGTTGAACGAGGAAATACTGCGCGACAAAGAGACGGCGATGGAATGTTATCGACAGATCATAACCGAACATAGCGGATCGATTTATGCATCGGAAGCGCGTAAGAGCTTACGGGCTTTACGTGGAGAATCTTCCGAAACGTTTTCTCTTGATAATCTTACTCCTGAAGAGCGGCTTTTATATGAAACCAGAAGACAACGACCGGATTAAGGCAAAGAAGTATCTTGGGCAACATTTTCTTATAGATAAAAATATTGCCGAGAAAATTGCCGATTCATTACTTTATCAGGGCAATGTATTGGAAATAGGCCCCGGAATGGGGATATTGACTGCTTTTTTATTAAAAAGAGAACATGTGAATTTGGCTGTTATAGAAATTGACGGAGAATCGGTAGACTATCTTCATAAATATTTCCCCGATTTAAGAGTTATTCAAGAGGATTTTTTAAAATTTGATCTGTCCGTTATCTTTCAAGGACAATTTGCTATTATTGGAAATTTCCCTTATAATATTTCCGCGCCGATTCTATTTCGGCTGTTAGCGTATCGCCGATACATTCCTGAGTTTACGGGAATGTTACAGAAAGAAGTCGCGGAGAGGATCGCGCAACAGCCGGGAAGTAAAGAGTACGGCATTTTAAGCGTGTTGTTGCAAACTTTTTACGAAGCAAAATATTTATTCACGGTAAATGAAACGGTGTTCAATCCTCCTCCGAAGGTAAAATCAGGCGTGATTCGTTTGACCCGAAAGGAAGATTTTAATTTGGATTGCGATGAAAAGCTATATTTTAATGTAGTAAAAACGGCTTTTAACCAACGGAGAAAAACGTTGAGGAATTCTCTGAAAGGATTTGAAAAAAGCCGTTTGATTGATTCGGATATTTTGCGGAAACGTCCGGAACAATTACCTTTTGAAGTTTTTATAGAGATTACAAAACAAATTTCTAATTGATTGCCTATGTTAAAACGACTACACGATGCTTCTACGACTATTCAATTTGTTGTAATTCTTTTTGTACTCTTGTTGTTATGGGTTCCAAGATTTATATTTCCGGAAAATACGCTTACTTCTTATGAGATAGATAATGAGTTGTTTAACATGCTTTTCGGTTGGATAGGGCGTCATACGGCGCTTACTCTTTCGATTTCTCTCATTTTTATTTTGATAAGCGCTCTAATGATGAAATTATCATTGAACTACGAGCGGTTACGTATTTCCGGCAACTATTTTCCTGTTCTTATATTTATTGTATTTGCGTCGGGGATCAATATCGGAACTTTCTCGCCGCAAATTTTGTTACTCTTATTTCTTGTATGGGTTACGCAGTTGCTGTTTATCGCTCTGGAAGTGTTAGAAAATGACGGCTTGCTCTTTTTTTTAGCGATGTTTTTGGGCTTTGCTTCGTTTTTTTATCCGCCTGTATTGATTTTCTTATTATTCATGATCGTCATAGTTATTGTTTCGGAAAATGAAAAATTTCGAAAGATACTTTTGTTATTGTTGGCCTTTATATTTCCTTGGATATGGATTGTTGCGATATGCTATTTTGCAAATAGTTTAGATTTTATTGTTCGTTTTTGGGAAACGGCGTTTTTTATCCCGAAATTACCGCGTTTTGATAATCTGTTGACAACCATATATGCAGGGATCTTTTTAATAGTTGTCGGAATCTTTGTAGTCGATCGTTTTTTGCGTCATAAAGAGACTTTGATTATCATTCGAAGAAGATCCGATATTTCCGTTATCATGACCATTTTTATCTTTATAGGAGCTTTTTTCTCTTATGATTTTTACGAACATCTTATGCTTATGGCGATTCCTGTAACGTCGATGATGGCCTACACGTATCATGAAGGCGTAAAATCAAGATGGTTTGATTATATGTTGTCGGGATTTATTTTAATAACGATCATCTGCTCTATTTTGAATATATGTCCTTAATGAGCTCTTATGGAACAGGTTTGACGGAAGCGGGTTGCGATGAAGCAGGACGCGGATGTCTGGCGGGACCGGTATTTGCCGCCGCCGTTATTTTCCCGTCTGATTATCATAATAATCTGCTGAATGACAGTAAAAAGCTTTCTCCTCAAAAAAGAGCCATTTTGCGTCTACAAATTGTACGCGACGCGATTGCTTACGGAATAGGGGAGGCTTCGCATCAAGAAATAGACGCTATCAATATTTTAAAAGCTTCTTGGCTGGCAATGGAACGGGCGATAAAAAAGTTGGAGATCGCTCCGGAAGTTCTACTGATTGACGGCAATCGGTTTAAAACTTCGCTTGATATTCCGTATCATTGCATTGTCAAAGGAGACGGCAAATTGCTCTCCATTGCGGCCGCATCAATTTTAGCAAAGACGGAACGCGATGACTTTATGCAATTTTTGCATAAAGAATATCCATATTACGGCTGGGATCAAAACAAAGGATATCCTACGGAAACACATCGCAAAGCGATTATTAAGTATGGAATATCGCCGTGGCACAGAAAAAGTTTCCAACTTTATCCTCAACTTACCTTGTTTTAGGACGTTAAGGTTGCTTGACAATCTTTTTCCATTCCGGATATCGCTGTATATAAGCGATAACAAATCCGCATAACGGCGTCAAGTTCATGCCTTTTTCCTTGATATTTTCCAAGGTTTCTTTAACAAGTTGCGTTCCTATTCCTTGTCCTCTTAAAGGAGCGGGAACCAATGTGTGCGTGAGAAAAATCTCATTATCGTTCGATGTTATATATTCAATGCAGGGAACATACTCTCCTACTTTAAACTCATACCGGCTTTTGGCTTTGTTATCTATTAATTTATAACCTTCCATTTTTTTATTCTTCTTAATATTTCTTTGTTAAAAATAACAAGCAGTTTTATGTTTTTGTTCAAAAGAAAGAGTTTGGTTGATTGCGGACGACAATAAAAAAACGCATATACTGTTATATAAAAATATAGAGAATGAAATATCTCTGGTTATGAAAAATCTAAAAATGTGTATGTTATGAAAAAACAAAAGATTTTTTTGCCCTTTTTGGCTTTATTATTCATCTTTTTTTCAGGGTGTAAAGAAAAAACGTATACCTGCGAAACCGTCCCTAACGATCCGTTGAATGTCCGTATATATACGCTTGACAATGGGCTCAAAGTATATCTTTCTGTCAATAAGGATAAACCACGGGTTCAAACGTATATAGGCGTTCGCGTTGGGAGTAAAAACGATCCGGCGGAAACAACCGGTTTGGCGCATTATTTTGAACATCTGATGTTTAAAGGAACGAAAAATTTTGGCGTTTCTGATTATGCCAGAGAAGAACCGTTACTTGATCATATTGAAGAATTGTTTGAGATATATCGTAAAACAACAGATGAAGCGGAACGCAAAGCTATTTATGCACAAATCGATAGCGTTTCGCAAGAAGCTTCCAAAATAGCCATTCCGAATGAATATGATAAACTGATGGCGACGATAGGATCGCAAGGAACCAACGCTTTTACCTCTTACGACATGACGGCGTATGTCGAAAATATTCCTTCGAATGAGATAGAAAATTGGGCAAGAATACAAGCCGATCGATTTACCAATCCTGTATTACGTCTTTTTCATACGGAGTTGGAAACCGTTTACGAAGAGTATAATATGAGTTTGACAAAAGATGATTGGCGCGTTTTCGACACGTTGATGGCGGCGCTTTTCCCGCATCATCCTTATGGTACGCAAACGGTGATAGGAAGTCAGGAACACTTGAAAAATCCTTCGATAACCAATATTAAACATTATTTTACGACCTATTATGTTCCTAATAATATGGCGGTTTGTATGGTGGGAGATTTCAATCCGGACGAGGCGATTAAGATCATAGATCGATATTTTGGTAAAATGGAGCGAAAAGAGATACCGGAATTAAAAGTACATCCGGAATCCGCTATTACGCGCCCTGTTGTGAAGGAAGTGACGGGGCTTGAGGCGGAGAATATTACGTTGGGATTTCGCCTACCGGCGGCCAATACCAAAGATGCGGCTATTTTAGAACTTGTCGATTATATAATGACCAATGGAAAGGCGGGATTGATTGACTTGAATTTGGTGCAACATCAAAAATTATTGAATGGAGGTTCTTATTGCGACGGGATGGCAGATTACTCTATATTTGTCTTGTACGGAACGCCCAAAGAAGGACAAACGCTCGACGAAGTGAAAAAGTTATTGTTAGAGCAGTTAAATCTCTTGAAAACGGGCGATTTTGACGAAGAACTTTTAGAGGCGGTTGTCAATAATTTTAAACTGAGGACATATTATCAGCAACAATACGCGTTTTATACGACTCAGGTTATGCTCAATGCCTTTATTAATCGGGTAGAATGGAAAGATCAGGTAGACAGGGTGGAGATGCAGTCGAAAATTACCAAGCAAGAGATCATCGATTTTTGTAATAAATATTTTCAAGATAATTATGCTGTCGTATATAAAAAAGAAGGAGCTCCAAACGATCAAAAAATAGATAAACCTCAAATTACGCCTGTTTCGACCAATCGCGACGAAGAAAGCGCCTTCTTGGCAGAAATCAAAAATCGTCCCGTAACGCCGATTGAGCCGGTCTTTTTAGATTATTCAAAAGACATGACGAAAATTTCCATCAAGAATAATATCCCCGTCTTGTATAAGCAGAATCATGAAAATCCGCTTTTTTCACTCTATTATGTGTATGAAATGGGCAATAATCATGATAAAGCCTTAGGAACGGCTTTTACTTATTTAGATTATTTGGGAACATCCACAAAAACGGCGGCAGAGATTAAAAGCGAGTTTTACAAACTTGCCTGTTCGTTCGGAGTATCTTCCTCTAATGATCGCGTATATGTATATATCAATGGATTACAAGAAAATTTTGATCAAGCGATCAATCTTCTGGAAGACCTTTTAGCCGACGCGCAAGTTGACGCCGGTATTTATAATAATTTAGTGAGCGATTTATTGAAAGAACGTTCCGACAATAAGCTTAACCAAGAATATAACTACTCCAGATTGACGAATTATGGAATTTGGGGCGCAAAATCTCCCGCTTCCAATATTTTATCCGAAAAAGAGTTGAAAGCTATGAATCCGCAAGATTTGGTTGATCGGACTAAAAGCCTGAAAAATTATGAGCATAAAGTGATGTACTACGGCCCTATGACGCAAGAAGAGATCGCCGACGCGCTTCATAAAAAACATGCTATCGCCGACCGGTTGCTTCCTGTTCCGGAACCTGTTCATTTTGAACAACAGCCGGTTACAGAGAATAAAGTATTATTGGCTCAATATGACGCCAAGCAGATATATATGTCCATGTTGTACAAAGGCGACTCTTTTGATAAAACGCTCGAACCGGTGCGACTGCTTTATAATGAATATTTTGGAGGAGGAATGAACAGCATTGTATTTCAAGAGATGAGAGAAGCTCGAGGGTTGGCGTATTCCGCATGGGCAAGGTATTCACATCCCGGAAAACCGGATTACTCGTATTATCTGCAAACTTTTATTGCAACTCAAAATGATAAAATGAGCGATGCTATTGACGCTTTTCATGAAATATTGGACGACATGCCGATATCGGAAAAAGCCTTTAATATTGCCAAGGAGAATATGCTCGCAACCATGAGAACAGAAAGGATTTTACGGCAGAGCATCTTTTGGGAATATTTAAGCGACGAAGAATTTGGCTATACGGAAGATTCCCGAAAACATGTTTATGAAAAATTACCGTCGTTGACATTAAAAGATGTGCAAGAGTTCCAAGAACACTATGTAAAAGGTAAACCGTTTATATATTGCATATTAGGCGATTTTGACGATCTTGATCTTGAAAGATTGCAAAAGATAGGAACAGTTCAAACATTGACGCAAGAGGAGATATTCGGTTATTGATCAACGAGTAAATATTAATTTCTATAAAACAGGCCGCCGTGTTGAATTCCGTAACGCGACGGTTTGTTTTATATAAAGATTGCAGTAAAGACGAACTTTACGCTTCGCCCATAAGATTAAAAACCGCTTTTCAGAGCAAGTTGATTTTTAAATGGGATGATTTTCAATATTTTAGCTTCATAAACTATTCGAATCATTTTCGATCAAAAAACGGATTTTTAGAGCTTGCGCTTATTGGGATGGCGAATACGCAATTGCAATCCCCAACAAATTTCAATCTTTTGGCGGCGATTCCGGCAGAGAACATCACGCGCGTGTCGACGCGTAGATCCGCAGCCGTAGCGCATGCGGAACCTATCGCTATGCCTAAATCTAAAGGATTAAAAACGCATTTTGACATTTCCGGCTTGTCGGCGCAGGCAGGATACCCGCAATATCCGCAATTCAGCCCTCGGCTCTCTTCCTTCGCGCCTAAAAGTATAACCGCTTCAGCCTGCAATATGCAATGGGCGTCGCGAATAAAAAACGCCATATCATTTCTTGTCCCTATCTCGATCATCATTTTAGAAAGATGAGCCAGATCGTCTCCCGTAACTGTGGCTATTTCAATAAGATCGACGCCTCTTCCTTTGGGCGCTGTTCGGGCTGCCGTCATTATTTGATTAGCCGTTTGCAATAAATGCTCATAACGCGTATTTCTTTCGTTCAATATCATTGCCGTTTTATTTTTGGTTAGACCATCATCAAACATTTAAAATTGTATAAGCAAAGTTATATCATTATTGCCGAATTTTGGAGATAATGCGACAAAATTTCTCATTATTTATAAAAAATAGCCGGATGATTAACGGGAATCTGTAAAATATTAAACAAAACAAATTGTTTTCCTGAAATTGTCCAACTTATTGTTTGACAGCAGTTAAACGTGGGGTTTCGATGACTTTTGTTTTATATTTGAATTTTATTGTTTATTTTTTTTGAAAAATATTTTTACATATTAATGTATTGATAATAAATGATGTAAGAATATTTTAATATTTTTTAACGTAATGATTCTTGACTTTACGTGCAATATGTGTTTATCTTTGTGGCAATAAATCTTAAATAAAAGATACGATGACAACGATAGAATTTAATATCAAACTGG
>JAIRTP010000082.1 GCA_031254805.1 Bacteroidales bacterium | reverse complement strand
CCGGTAGGAGCTGCGCTGATAGCTATCAGCGCATGTTCGATAACGGCGTTGTTTTTTAATTCTACTGTTCCTTGATATTCGGGTAATTGCGGTTTATCGCGTTGACCGAAAACAAGAATACCCGTCCACATTTTGCCGGAGCAAGAATTAGTAAGTTTGCCGCCGTCTATAATTAATTTTCCACCCGGTTGAACGATGATTTGAACATTTTCGGCACAAGCAATCGTTCCTGTAATAGTTAAAATACCACCTGGATAAACAGTGGCTTTTACACCCAAAGCTTTCTGTCCAGACCATGTTGTGTTACCATATATTTCAATATCTCTAGTAAAAAGATTGGTAAAGCCCGTGGCTGTCCCAATAAAAGAAATAGGTTTAGTTATGGTTTTGATAACTACTCCATCTCTATGAATATGAAGTCTAATAATGCCTATTTGTGAAGAGGGAATATCCATTACTTGTACATCAACAGAACTTGTACTTTGCCCGGATATGATCGCCATATTAGAACTTACCTCCCAATATAATCCATAATTTTCAGGTAATGCTTCGATAAATTGATAAGTATAAGTATCGCATAAAAATAATTTATCTGATCCTTCAATAACAGCATTGTCTAGATATCCCAATTCAGAAGAACCATTTACAGTTGTTGCACCAGTATTTAAGGGGTCTAACCATGGGTGTAGTTTCCGATGATTCTCTGTAGAACCGTTGCCTGTCCAGGAAACATTGAATTTACCATAATACTTAGAATAATTTTTATTACAAGCTGCATTTACTCCACCATGTAATTGTCCGATAACTTTACGATTGCTATTTAATAATGGGGAGCCAGAAGATCCTCCCTCTAAAAAACCATTATAAAAAGTAGTTTTCCAATGAGTATTGGGTAGTGAATAGGATCCATCTGTCCAATTTATACGACTAGAATAATTTTGATTATTATTATAAGAGCTGATTTTCTTCACATCGCCAGCAGGATGATGAATGCAAACTCCACTTGTTCCTGCATTTTCTGAACGGTCCCAGCCTAAATAATAAGGTCTTGTATCTTGATTATTAATTGGATTTTCAGTTAATTGAAGTAAAGCAAAATCTGTATCACTATTATTTGCAATTACTGTGGCTCCAGATGTAGAAATTCTTTCCGGTTCTCCTACATTTTCGCAGAAAGGAGATTCATAATGCCAATAAAAGGAATAATGAGGAAGATTAGGTCTAGAAAGAGCGTCATATTTTATGTAATCATTTGCCCATCCTCCTAAGCAGTGGTCGGCAGTTAAAAATAAAGGACGATTATCATTAGCAGTGGTATTTATTAATGAGCCGGTGCAATAGCGATTTCCATCAACTAAGATTAATGCAATGGCATTCTTTTCACTTTGCCAATTCCAACCATCTCCACAATTTACATTAATATTACAGATGGCAGAACTTTCATAACTCTTTGTATTATTCGGTGAAAGAATATATCTATAACCATGAACTACATAAGCGATTGAGATAACACTGATTTCGTCTACTTCTTTTGGAACATAATATTCTAAAGTGATTTGATCGCCGAACACCAATCCTGTGGCAAATCCTTGAATATTATCTTTATCACCTTTATTATTTACTGATGTAAAAGCGCCAATGCTATGTTTAAAATCATTGCTATAGATAAAGAATTTAGTGCTATCCGGTATCCAAAATTTATCATATAACAAATTAATAGATAATGCGTTCGGACAAGAAATGGATAATCTCCAAATTTTATCTCCATTAGCTAAAATTGTCCATTCGCCGGAATTATCCAAATTATAATCTACTTCATGTCTAAAACCAAAACGAGGAGGAATTCCATTTACTTCATCCTCTTTATCTTCTTGTTCAATTGCTCCCATATCAAGAGAAGGCAATGTTTTCTGAGCTTTTTCACTTATTTTTAGATCTGAAATACCGACATTGAGGCTTATCGGTTTTTCTTTTGTCGACAATTGTCCAAAAACATTACAAATTAGGACAAAACAAATAATTGTTATGAGAAAATATTGTTTCATGTCATGATTAAATTCTTTTAAATTGTAAATAATAATTATCGGCCTTATTAATAAATTTCAACTCATCTAAGGTAACCGAATAAAATTTTGTATTTTGATTATATAATACATTCATGAATTTTTCATCCTCTTCTGTTCTATTAATAGCCGTAATACTATATTCGCCAAGCAGAGATAAGTCTAATTCTATTTTCTCTCGAAAAGCCATCCCCTCTGCCTTTGTATCTGTAATAAAAGTTATCGTATAGCATTCCTCGCAATCCTTCGGATCAAGCTCTTTCAGAGTATCTGTTTGTATATCCACAATACCCACTAATTTCCATTTAGCGCCTTGTAAAGCTGTTCCATTTTCTTTAAGATTTGTTGTAGGACTATTTTCGGAGCATCCAGTCGTTAACAATAACCCGACTAAGATTATACACGATACTGCTGTGATACTTTCTTTCAATACGCTTAACGTCGTTGAAAAAAGAGGCTTCTTAAATTTTGTCATAATATTTTTTTTAAATTTTATAATATAAAAAATAAACGCTAATAATTTCAAAGTTTTCTTTATTCTTACAGGTTTCGCCTAAAGCAAGGATAAGAAATGTGTGCTTTTACTGTTAATCGCTGTTTTAGTTCCTTTTCACCACTGCTTAAGCAACCGTCAAAAAGGAAGGCTGCTTCTCGAACTTATTTTTTCCGAGAAACCAAATGTCGCACAAAATATTTAATGGGAACAGTTTGTATAGGCAATGTATGAAACAACATCGTAGACGCCCTCGTTTCATGTGGAAGCGCACTCTTGTTTTATTTCTGATGTTTGTATACTTATTCATAGTAATCAAATGATTACGTAATTATCTGCAACAAAGATACTACTTTTTTTTAATTGGCAAATGTTTTTATGAAATTTTTTCAGAACAACCGCACGAAAATAGTAACCTTACAAGATGAAAGCGATACAATTTGGTTTTAAAACCCGTTCGACGGAAAGCGTATCGGAAAATGAGGATACGACCATGAAGGCTATGAAGTGTACAAATGCAGCGGTCTGAGGACATTAGGGCGCTGAAAATCGTTTGCGCCGCATCCGGATGTTGCTTTTAGGGAATGCGCCTGCCGGCAGGAATCGGTTATGCCCTGGAGAAGCTTGCTGCCATAAGAAAGCTTGCCTGAAGCGAAATTCGACGAAGTCAACAGCAGAATCTTCAAAACCGAACTCCGTTGAGTTGCTGGGAGCGTATAAAGCGGCAGCGTCAAAGTCCTGTCATTCAGGCAGTACGATGCAGATGTTTTCCTTCCGCAAGTCGGCGACCTGTGGAAGGAAAAATAGCGCACTTTCGAGACTTCAGAAAAACTGTCATATCTCGTTTATTTCGCATCGCTATCTTCGACAAATCAGATCTCAAGAAACGCAGGCTAAAAACTGTACGATGGAACAGCTCAACAAATTGATTATTTAATTTCGTGCATTTGTCCTAAAAAAACAGAGGAAAAATAAGTTAATCTACTTGAAAAGAGCTTTCAGGCAAAGCAAATACTTTATTCAATCTTCTTTTTGAGTCGGTTTGCTTCACGACCAAAACGACTTTGTCCTCCGCTTCAAAAGCATAAACCGTTCCGTGGTATGTCGAAATGGTCATCAAAAAAGAGTAATTGGCAAAAATGCACTCATATTTTCCAAATTTTCCATTCTCAATTTTATCATAAAGAAGCGTGGTTTTGGAGTTTAATTTGTGCAGATAATCTTTTAAAAAAATGACAGGAGATATCTCTTCCTTGCTAAATCGCACAACAAATAGATCGGCGGTATCGTCATTTTTTTCACAACCGATATAATATAACGAATTATGAAGAACTTCCTCCGTAGTAACATTCCAATTGCCTTGCAGTTGAAAAGAAATGCCGTTAAATGCTATGGTCTCACTATCTCCCATGTTACTCCGACATGCATTATAGAAAAACGACAATAGTACAACTACGCTCAATATCAATAATTTTCTCACTTTCATATTCCGATAAATTGAACATGACAAATATAGGTGTTTTTTCAATTCTTTGGGATTATTTTAAATTTTTTTAGAAAATAAATATTGAATTGCATTGTTGTCCAATGAAAATAAAAAATCAGAGTAAATAAATCATAGGGGTTCTAAAGAATATTTATTTAACCCGCATGACGATGATCGCATTGTATTTATTTGAAAATCAATATTTTATCTATCATGCAATTTGTTTTTGTGCATCGCAGATTTTTTTGAACGAAAGGCCTCTTTGATTCTGGGGCTTGATAAATCAATGGCTTGCCTGTACCGGATTAATGAAAATATTTCAATATTTAACTTTTTTTAATATTTAGGCTGTAATGCGAGGTGGTTATACAGGCAATAAGCCTGTCAAAATTTATCTTAAAAGTATCTTCTGTTGAAATTATAGGAAAACGCTCTTACACATTATCTGACGACAAACTGTTTTATGAGCGCTTTGTATACTTAAGTAAGACGCTATATAACAAAATCCCCCGTCTTTTGAAAAACGGGGGTATGAAAAAAACTATTAAGTTATGAAATTACCGGATGATTGAAACACGTTTTACAGTAATTCTATCGCCTGTGTTAATCTGTAAGAGATATATTCCATTTTCAAAATCAGATACCGGAATATCAATAGAATAATCTCTACATTCAATTTCTTTTATTAACTTTCCTGCAATATTAAAAATTGTAATGCGCTCCATATTTTCTGCGACAACCGTAATTTGAGAATTTGCCGGATTAGGATAAACCCGTACAGATTGTTTATTTTCAATGTCATTTATTCCAACAGGTTCGACGCAGATTTCTAATGGTGCAAATACGATATCTTCACAATCTTCGTATGCTACGGATATTGTATAACAATACAAACCCGGCGCTAATTCTTCTTCATCAATATATTCAAAAGTATCCGGAGCGATGATTTCTTGATTGATTTGCTCCTTGTCGCGGTAAACGTTATATCCGAGCAATGCCAATCCTTCGTAAGCGGGAGCTTCCCATGATATTCTAATATCGTTCGGGCTTAATACCTTGACATCAAATATTCCAGGGGCAATACACATTCCATCAATGGCGACTACTATTGATTCGCAAGGTTCCGATTCTATTTGCATATTGGATTCATATAATGCCGTGACATAATATTTATATTCATCGTTTTTATCAACAATATCTATATAAGAGAATGTCCCTTTTATCGGAGAATCTTCTAACAAAAGATCATCTTTGTAAACATTATATCCAACGGGAAGCAATCCTTTATCTTCAGGAGATTCCCATGTTAAAATAACGTGATTGGCAAATTCAATTTGAGCTTGAAGATTAACCGGCTTGGGAAGTTCTCCTATAATAGTAGAGATAGTCGAAGTATATCGATAATAATTCTGTTTTGTCGCTGTCAAGGTTATTTCTGTTAATGAATCTATTGCAGGTAATGTAAGTACAAAGACAGGATCCGTAGCCGTCTCAACAGCAATGATAACATCATTTATTGTACAGGCAATAGTTGTACCAACCGGACAACTGATCTCTATTTCTGTCGTTCCCATCATAATTTCGGCAGGAGCCGCTATTTCAAGCTCTTGAGGAACTTCTGTGAATAATCGCATAAAAGCTCCGCCATGAGCTGTAAACATCTGATAAGTAAGCACCTTTACTTCTTCCCAAGTATAATTATTGGGCACCCATGAAGATTGACTTAAAAAGTATTTCCCATTTACATTTCCGAAAGCAGGCATCCAATTTCCTTCATAATTTTGAACTGTAGAATTGACGCCGAAAGCGGGCATAAAATCAGGATCCATAAAATCATATACGCCCCATACAAAACAATCATTTAAAAAGGAGTATGAAACTTGTGTTGGCGCCAGAAATCCAAGAGCTCCGGCATTTTCTCCATTATAAGTATAACGATGAAAAGCCTCTCCAAAACACGGATATGGATAATCAAATCTGCCGGTTGAACAATTAATAGAAAATACATAGATCAATTTTTCTATATTTGTAAGTTGATTGATATGCGCCGTAGAAAAATCAGGTTCTCCCCATCCATCTTCATAGCCGTGATCTCTATGTTGAATGGCAAAAGCTCCTGTATTAATAGCGTCAATAATCATTTGCGCATTGCCGCCAGCCCAACCTCCTAATTCCATTGGAGATGCGGGAATATATCCCAAGCCGTTGGGGCCAAACATATCGACAACGGCCGAAGTGTTTCCGGTAGTCGTGCTTGACCATACCGATCCCGGTATATCCCAAGGCTGATACAAAGCGTTTATTCTGACCGGTTCTTTTCCTTGTCCTCTCCAATATCCTCCAACAACCTCCGAACAAAGCTGAAACCATCTCTCGGTTTGCCATCCTAATGCGGTAATCGGCTTTTTATAATAATCTTCATCCGTAGGAGGAGCGCTCTCGTAATCAAGCATTTTACTGGTCATGATACGCGCTTGATCTACTGTTTCGGCAGCCATTCGCGCAAATACCATATCGGGCAAATTATCTTCATTAACATCGGCATATTTATTATCGGTAATAGCATTTCCCCATTCATAAGAATGGTAAACAGTATGCGCTGTAATATTATTTTGAGGATTATTGCCATAATCGGCCATTAAAAGAACGGCTACCGGCGGAATATCCCAAGTATTATATGCATTATGAAAAAATGTCCTCAACCCGTCGGGCGTTGTTTGTCCAATTTCTTCTAACGACATTACTTTTGTTATAATTCCTTGTTTTATACGCCATTCTTTAATCTGCTCCGCATAAGGACGCCATTCGGGGTCATTAGGGATAACTATCAAATATTCGCAACCTTCTAATTCATTAGAATTTCTATATCGTTTTCCATAATCGACGTCCGGTAAAATTGAATAATTAAGAAAAATATTATTTAAGATCGGATCGAAGTGAGGAGTTCTTAACCGTTCTTCTCCTACCATATCTGTTCCCCCTTCAAAAGATATTTCCATTTCAATATCTTTATAAATTTTCAATTCTTTCGTAACAGGATTATATTGAAATGGAGTAACTCCTAAAATTATTGCTTCTATGCCGCGAATAATAGTTTTTTCTGAAATGGCAATAGGTTCTGCAGGATAAAAAGCATTCTTTGAATACGTTTCCATATTTTTTTCTATATGATCGGACATCTCCTCTTTATCAAAAGGAATGGGAGCTGCCGGAGCCAATTCTACATTTTCAATAACTTCCGTACGGACATTTTTTATAGAAAGAGAAGCTTTTGCTCCATTGGGAATAGCTATATATCGTCCGCTTCCGGGAAGATCAGGCATGCCGACTTCATTCGGTAAAAAATGATTTGGAAGCTTGATATGGACTTCATTGTTCTCACTTTGATTCTTGCGCACAATATCAAATTCTGTAACAGAATAATTTACTGTCAAGTTTCCTTTTGATTTACTGACTATTGAAAAGCCTTGCTCTCCCCACGAATCATTATACACGACTTTTTGGGCATAGATTTGGGCGGAGAATGAAAAAACAATTAACAATAAGATTGCTTTAAGTGGATAAAAATTCATCATTTTTAGTTTATCAATTTTAATTTCTCAATTTTGCAAATATAAAACTTTTTAAAATACAATTCTTGATCTTGTTTAAATAAAGGATGACGCCTTTTAAATTATTAGGTATCAATAATCTACATTATTGAGTTGTGCGTACACAATATATGCAAACAAAACAATAGTCGATACAATTTGAGATAATATAAAGCACTAATAATTTAGCACTTTATATTATCAAGCATCTATATTAGCGTATTTTGCATTTTTCTCTATAAATTCACGACGCGGAGCTACTTCGTCGCCCATAAGCATGGAAAAAATACGATCTGCTTCCGTTCCATTTTCAATAGTAACTTGTCGTAAAGTGCGTTTTTCCGGATCCATGGTCGTATCCCACAATTGTTCCGCATTCATCTCTCCAAGACCTTTATAACGCTGAATATGAATGCCTTTTTCCGATCCGTCGGACGACCATTCCGCGACGATTGTTTGACGGTCTTCTTCTGTCCAAGCATAACGCGCATTGTTTCCTTTTTTCAATAAATACAACGGCGGCGTTGCGATGTATACATATCCGTTCTCTATCAACGCTTGCATGTGACGGAAGAAAAATGTCAAAATTAACGTGGCAATATGGCTTCCGTCGACATCGGCGTCGGTCATGATCACTACTTTGTGATAACGCAACTTTTCCATATTCAACGCTTTACTGTCTTCTTCCGTTCCAATCGTAACGCCTAAAGCGGTAAAAATATTTCGAATTTCTTCGCTGTCAAATATTTTATGCTGCATTGCTTTTTCCACGTTCAAAATTTTTCCGCGCAACGGAAGAATTGCTTGAATTCTCCGGTCGCGACCTTGCTTAGCCGTTCCGCCTGCGGAATCTCCCTCTACAAGAAATATTTCGCACATTGCAGGATCTTTTTCACTACAATCCGCCAATTTTCCCGGTAAACCGGAGCCTGAAAGAACATTTTTCCGTTGAACCAATTCTCTGGCTTTACGCGCGGCGTGCCGCGCTGTTGCCGCTAGTATCACTTTATCGACGATGGCTTTTGCTTCGCGCGGATTCTCTTCGAGGTAATTAGATAACAACTCAGAGATCATTGAATCGACGCTTCCCATGACTTCGCTATTTCCTAATTTCGTCTTTGTTTGTCCTTCAAATTGCGGTTCTGCCACCTTTACTGAAATAATAGCCGTCAATCCTTCGCGGAAATCATCTCCATTTATTTCAAATTTTAATTTAGAAAGCATTCCTGATTTCTCGGCATAAGACTTTAAGGTACGCGTTAAACCGCGGCGAAATCCCGCCAAGTGCGTTCCGCCTTCATGGGTATTGATATTATTGACATAAGAATGCAAATTTTCCGCAAAAGAGGTATTATATTGCATGGCTACCTCAATAGGAATTCCATTTTTCTCACCTTCGATAGATATCGGAATTGGAATAAGTTTTTCGCGCGTTGCATCTAAATATTCAATAAAATCCTCCAATCCTCTTTCGGAATAAAAATTTTCAGAAACAGGATTTCCTTTTTCATCTACATTACGTAAATCAGTAAGCGAAAGCGTGACTCCTTTGTTCAAAAAAGCCAATTCGCGCAAACGATTACTCAATGTATTATAATCGTACTCCGTAACGGTAAAAATCGTACGGTCCGGTTTAAAATGAATGGTAGTTCCATGCATGGAAGTATCTCCAACTTGCTTTACCGGAGCCAAAGGAATACCTCTGGAATATTCTTGAAAATACTCTTTTCCTTCTTTAAAAACTGTTACTTTCAGGCTATCGGATAGCGCGTTTACGCATGAAACGCCTACTCCGTGCAAACCGCCGGAGACTTTATAAGAGCCTTTGTCGAATTTTCCTCCGGCATGAAGCACGGTCATGACCACTTCCAAAGCCGAACGTCCTTCTTTTTCGTGTATATCGACAGGAATGCCGCGGCCGTTATCCGTTACTGTAATGCTATTATCGGGATGAATAATTACTTCGATATCGGTACAATAACCGGCTAAAGCTTCATCGATAGAGTTGTCCACAACTTCATAAACAAGGTGATGCAATCCTCTTCCGGAAATATCGCCAATATACATCGCAGGACGTTTGCGAACCGCCTCCAATCCTTCCAAGACCTGAATGTTGTCAGCCGTATACGTCGCTTGTCCTTGCATGATTTCTTTATCGCTCATAATCAATTAGTTGTATAATTTTATAAAAGTATACAAATATACGAAAAAAATGGATAGGGTTAAGGTATTTTTTATGTAAATATATTTATTTTTCAACAAAGCATATAAATATAAAATATTGTATATCAATTATTTTGTTATTATTTTGTGCAAAAAAAAAGAGGCTGTCAAAAATAGACGGCCCCCTTTCCTATTGCTAATTATAAATTTATTTTTTGAGCGCTTTTTTCTCCTCTTTTTTCTTATCTCTTGCCGTGATCATATCGAACGCCAATTCGCCGGCATTGAAAATAGAAGAATATGTTCCTGCTGCAATACCGCAAAGCAGTGCAAATACAAATCCTCTAACGCTTTCGCCTCCAAAAATGAAGATCATCAAAACAACGACCAACGTACTCGCAGAGGTATTAACCGTACGACCTAACGTACTGTTAATTGCGTTATTAACGTTTTCTCCCAATGTGCGTTTGGGATGCCACGAGACGTTTTCACGAATACGGTCGAAAATTACCACCGTCGAGTTGATGGAGTAACCGATAATAGTCAGCAACGCTGCAATAAACGATTGTCCTACCTCCATACTAAACGGCATGATCGAATAAAACAGCGAGAATATCCCTAACGTAAACATCACGTCATGGATCAAACAGATAACGCCCGCCACGCCGTATTGCCATTTACTGAAACGAACGGCAATATATGCAAAGATGATAATCAAAGCAAATACAACTGCTAATATTGCATTACGCGTGATGTCGTAAGCAATTGTCGGCCCGACCTTTTCGGAAGATAAAATTCCTGAATATTTATCGCCCACAACAGCCGCTTCCGACGCAAACTCGGCATAAGAAATGTCCGAATCGTAAAATCCTTGCAAAGCGTTATATAAAATCAATTCTACTTCTTGATCAACTTTCGGAGAATCTTCGTCAATTTTATAATCCGTCGTGATTTTTACTTGCGTATTCGGGCCAAAAGTTTTGACTTCCGGAGCTTTTTCAAATACAGGCTCTAAAACATCGCGTATTTCCGGGACGGATACGGCTTGATCAAAACGAACGACAAAAGTACGTCCTCCCTTGAAATCGATACCTGCATTCAATCCTAAAATAAATAACGAAACAATTGCAATTAAAATAATAGCTACAGAGATCGAATATGTTACTTTACGCATTTTCAAAAAGTTGAAATTATTGCTCGTAAACCAGTTGTGGGTAATCTTTGTATCGAAAGATATGTTCTTATTACGTTTCAACATTCCTTCAAATATTAATCTTGAAATGAATATTGCCGTAAATAGCGAAGTCAAAATACCGATCATCAAAGTGGTTGCAAAACCTTGAACAGGCCCCGAACCAAATATGAAGAGAACGAGAGCCGTTAAGAATGTTGTTACGTTACTGTCGATAATAGCAGAATATGCATTTTTATAACCCTCTTGAATAGCCAGACGCAGTCCTTTTCCTGAACGCAGTTCTTCACGCACACGTTCATAAATGATCACGTTGGCGTCGACTGCCATACCTAATGTTAATACAAGTCCGGCAATACCGGGCAACGTCAACACTGCTCCAAACGAAGTTAATACGCCAAAGATAAAGAATACGTTTGCGATCAACGCTACGCAAGAAACCCAACCGGATTTATTATAGAAGAAAATCATGTATATCAAAATCATTATGAAAGCCAACAAGAACGACCACATACCTGCGTTGATTGATTCTTGTCCGAGCGAGGGACCGACAACGGCTTCCTGTACAATACGCGCAGGAGCAGGCAATTTACCTGCTTTTAAGATATTAGCTAAATCCTGCGCCTCTTCAATGGTCATCGTACCGCCGGATATGGACGATTGTCCGCCAGATATTTCCTGATTAACAACCGGATATGAATAAATATGATTATCAAGAGCTATAGCGATTTGTTTACCGATATTGTCGCGCGTCATTTGCCTCCATACTTTTGCGCCTTCGGCATTCATCGTCATAGAAACTTCAACGCCTCCCGATACTGGATTCACGTCTTGACGCGCATCTGCAATGGCTTCGCCCGTCAAACGGGGTTGCATATCTCGGGTGGTTGCTTTAATAGCGATTAATTGCAACACATCCGGCGTGCTTCTTTCGGGTTTTATCGTCCACATTAATTTAAGATTTTTAGGGAAAAGATGCGAAACGCTTGCCAACATACGATTTACGCGCGCCGTATCTCTGATGAATGCGGAGCCGACCATCGCAGAACTTCCTCTTTCCCATTGTCCCTGTGCATTTTGATAAATCGGAGGATTTAAATAAGCAAATAACGGATTTTCCTTAGCGTACTCATCAAATGAGAGTTGTTGCTGCTCTTGCGTATCTAAAGAGTCGACCATTTGTTCCAAAGTTGTCTTCCCAACTTCTTCGCCTGTAATAGTATCGACAACTATTTCTGTATCGACAATGCTTTTTTCTATTACTGTTTCGTCTTCAGGAGTTTTTGCATCATTTGTTTCTACAGCAGACTCTGTCGACGTTTCATTAGGTAGCATACTACGTAATCTTTCATTGGCTGTTTCGAAAGAGGAATAAATTTCAGGATCGGCGAAAGAATATGTTTCCCAAAATTCCAATTTTGCCGTTCCTTGTAAAAGATTTCTTACACGATCGGGATCTTTTACGCCGGGTAATTCGATTAATATGCGGCCTGCCGTTTGTAGTTTTTGAATATTCGGTTGCGCAACGCCAAAACGGTCGATACGCGTACGCAATATGTTGAAAGTCCTATCAATAGCTCCTTCGGCTTCTTCACGAATAACTTTTAATACGGCTTCATTGGAAGCGTTGAAAGGCACGCGATCTTTTAACTCTCTGGTGCTAAAAACGCTTGCTAATTGTGCATTGGGATCTAATTCTTCGTAGGCTCTTCCGAAAAGCGTCACATAATCGTCGTTACTACTTTTTTGCCGTTCTCTTGCTAATTCGAGAGCTTGATTGAATGTTGGATCGGTACTGTTTCCTGACAATCCGCGAATTACGTCTACTACGCTCACCTCCATGATCACGTTCATACCGCCCCTCAAGTCCAAACCTAGGTTCAACTCGCGCTGTTTCACATCTTTATACGTGTATTTACGCAGCAACAATGGATTGTAGATCACTACATTTTCCATTGAATCAAGATAATACTGTTCTCTTGCATTATAAATGGAATCACGTAAAAAAGCTTCTCTCCCCACATCTCCGTTTGACAACGATGCAATTAACTCCTCGGCGCGACTGTCGTTTGCATACGCTTTCGCTCGTCGCTCTACCCTTGTGCTAAAAAAGGTGAAAGAGAGCTGAAACAAACATACTATCACAAAAACGATAGCAAAAAATTTAATAATCCCTTTGTTTTGCATTTTGTTTAACTATTTAATTTTACTATATTTATATCTTAATTCCTATACACTTTTTCAGGGGTGCAAAGATAGAGTTTTTTTATTTAGATTCACAATAGTTACGTAAATCTTTTTCCGTAAAAAAATCATCTCCTTTTTTCAGGATGCGAAAAAATCTTCTTATTGAACGGCTATAATGATTTTATACTTTAATTATTTCATTTTGCTTTCTCTTTTATTATCCAAAATTAGGATATGCGATCTGCGTTACAATCCTAATTATTCATAACTTTGCCGGCGAAAGGAAGATAGATGAACGAAGATTTTTTTGAAGGTAGGGAAGAACAGGAATTGCTGGATCGTTTTAACCAAATGCTCCAACAAGGTGTTTCATATTTCTTTGATAGCGAAGAATTTGAGATAATTATTGATCATTATTTCGAGCAATCAAATATGGAGCGCGTTTCGATGGCTATCAAAATGGCTCGACGGCAATATCCTCAATCTACGTGTTTCAAATTGAAACGCGCCCGTTATCTTTTTTTTATAGGAAAATCTGATCAAGCGTTGAATTTGCTGGAGCAAATCCGTTTGTTCGAGTCGGAAAATCCGGAAATGTATATGCTTTATGGACAAATTTTATCCTTTCAAAACAATTCCAATAAAGCTATCGAACAATTTATCAAAGCGGTAGATCATGAAGATTACGAAGAGAGCGCATCGCTGAGTATTGCTATGGAATATGAATGCCTTGGAAACTACTCTAAAGCTATTGAGTGGATGAAACGTGCGTTTGATATAAATCCGGAAAATAACAGATTATTGAGCGATATCTCCTTTTGTTATGAAATTTTGGAAGAATATGATAATGCGGCAATCTTTTTCAATACTTATTTAGAAGAGAATCCATTCAACGAAGTGGCTTGGCTCAATTTAGGCGTTGCCTATTTTAACATGCAACTTTTTGAATTGGCGGTAGACGCTTATGATTACGCCATAGCTATTGATTCAGATTTCTCTTCCGCTTATTTTAATAAAGGAAACGCTTTGGTGGGTTTGGAACAATTCGACGAAGCCATCGAATCGTATAAAGAGGCGTTACGATTAGAAAAAAACGATGCGTTGACCCATTTTTACATTGGAGAATGTTACGAACGAAAAATGGACTACGAAACGGCGTTACATTATTATCATAGATCTGTTGAGTTGAATCCGCAAAATCCCGACGTTTATGCAGGAATTGCCGTGTGCCTTTCCGAATGCGAAAGAAACAACGAGGCTTTAAAATATATCGATAAGGCATTGGATTTCAACAATAAAAACATTGAATATTTGAGCATGCAAGCTGAGATTTTGTTAAAAACAGGACAGTTTGAAAAAGCGTGCGAAATTTATAAAGAGATCACCGTAAACGATCGC
Organism: Bacteroidales bacterium; assembly: GCA_031254805.1. Lineage (GTDB taxonomy): Bacteria > Bacteroidota > Bacteroidia > Bacteroidales > WRLA01 > WRLA01. The sequence goes on along the minus strand of JAIRTP010000082.1, from coordinate 1,590 downwards.
GATAATATTGAAGTGTGGCTGGATTACTCCAACGCATGGATCGAATATGGCGATATAGAGAACGGATTGAACATTTTGCGTTCCGGCGTAATTTTACATCCTGAAAACGCCGAGTTAAAATATCGCATGGCGGCGTCTTTGGCCAAAGACGGAAAATTGAAAGAAGCGGCGCTTTTTTTTGAAGAAGCGCTAAGAATAAATCCGGAAGGTTATATCGACGCATTTGAATATTATCCGCAAATGAAAGATATTCATATTTTTACGGATTTAATATCATAAAAAACAAAATTTCAACCATGAAAAAAAAATTATTGAAAGACTACATTTTGGTTGCTATTAAAGGACTCGGGATGGGAGCGGCCGATGTGGTACCCGGCGTATCAGGAGGAACGATAGCTTTTATTACGGGAATATACGAAGAACTTTTAAACAGCATTAAATCTATTGATTTCAAAGCTATAAAGTTGTTTTTTACTTTTAAATGGAAATCTTTATGGGAAAAGTGCAACTTGGGTTTTTTAGTATCGCTCTTTATTGGTATATTAATCAGCATTTTTTCGTTGGCAAAAGGGGTGACTTATCTTTTGCAGAACGAGCCTATCGGGATTTGGTCTTTTTTCTTTGGGTTGGTGCTTGCTTCTACAATCATTGTTCTTAGAAAAATCAAGAAAATCAATTGGCAAGGTATTTTAGGGATGATCATTGGAGCTATTGTCGCATATTACATCACCTTAGCTGTTTCGGCGCAAACGCCCGATGATCTTTGGTTTATTTTTTTGTCGGGGGTGATTGCCATTTGCGCCATGATACTTCCGGGAATATCGGGAAGTTTTATCTTGGTTTTATTAGGTAAATACGAATATATCATTAACGCTATGGACGAAATGAACCTTTTAGTGTTGTTTGTTTTTGCAATAGGCGCATTATTAGGACTATTATCGTTCGCGAGATTTCTGTCATGGTTATTCAAAAAATATCACGATGTCACTATCTTTATTTTAGCCGGCTTCATGCTCGGATCGCTCAATAAGGTGTGGCCGTGGAAAGAGATCGTTTCGCAAAATTCGATGGTTGAAAGAAATATATTACCAACTACTTTTCAAGAACTTGGCGGCAATTCACAATTTGGATTGGCTATAACGTCGGCTTTCTTAGGCATTGCCATTATTTTAGGAATAGAATGGTTGAGCGCCAGAAAATCAAAAAATAGCTAACTGATTTTTTCAAACAAAAAGATATTTTTATTTTGAAAAACACAAGAAATTAAAATCTTTTTTAACGGCTAACTTTCCATTATATATTTATCACGTTATATAAAGTCCGATAAATTTTCACGATTCAAAAAAGCTATATTTTAGAAACCGACAACCATTTCGATCCGTATGCAGTTGCCATATATTTTGAGGATTACAAATTAGGATTTGTACCGAGAACCCAAAACAAGGAAATCCGCAAATTTTTAGAGATGGATTATGACGATTTATTTGAAATTCGTATAAATCGTCTTTCTCCTCAAGAACACCCTGAAAATCAAGTAGGATTTATCATTCATTTGAGAGAGAAAGAAAAATAAAAGAGTTTTTTCATCTC
>JAIRTP010000069.1 GCA_031254805.1 Bacteroidales bacterium | reverse complement strand
GGGAGAATCTGTGGACTCTCTATGCTTATGCTTATAATGCACAAGGCCATTTCGACAAGGCCGAATATTATTGCCATTTATTGGAGAAAAGCGCTCAGGATCCGACAACATTATTCAATGTCACCAACATTAGGGCGCGTATTTTCGACGCTCGCGGCGAATACGAAAAAGCTCTGCAACAAATCGACATATCCATTGAAATGGATCCCTTTTATCTTTTCACGCGGCGCCAAAAAATCGAAATTTTATCGCATCTGGAAAATGCGCCCCGTACTTGGGAAGAAGTAGAAAAAACCATCTTGATTACCGACTCTATTCGCAACGCCGATTTCAACGCCAAACTCGACGAACTTCGCACCCAATACGAAGTAGGCCGCCATGTTGCTGAAAAACAACGCACCCGCAACCATCTGCTTTTTGCCCTTGGAGGGTGCTTCATCTTGATGCTTATCCTGGGAATATGGATGTATTATACCCGCCTGGTCACCCGGAAAAACCGTTCGCTTTACCTCCGCATACAGGAACTGACGCATGTCGAAAAAGCAGCGGAAGAATGTCTGCTCAAGACGCCGGTTGCAAAACTCAGCCGCGGGATGCAACTTTTTCGTCGCCTGAACCGGTACATGCAGGATGAAAAGCCCTTCACCGACTCTTCACTGAACCGCAAAATGCTGGCTGTACGTCTGAACACTAACGAAGCATATCTCGCCGACGCCATCCGAGAAGCAACGGGCGAAACCTTTTCTACCTACATCTCCGGCCTGCGTCTCCAGTATGCGCTCACATTGCTCAACGAACAATCCGGCATGACGCTCGAGGCCATCGCCACAGATACCGGGCATGGGTCATATTCGCCATTCTTTCGTTCGTTTACGAAAAAATATGGCATTACCCCTTCGGAATACCGCAAACTGTCCAACGACAAGAGTGAAAAATGAAACTTTTTCTGAATCGGCAAATATTTTTTCCAGATCGACAAGTCCGTTTTTTGCTTTCGGAATAGTTTTGCAGATATATTAATTTTTATTAAAAAAAAGTAACAATGAAAAAATGTCATTTACTATTTGCAGGATTATTCCTGTTTTCGATGATGGCCGCAAACGGCCAAGAAATTTTCAGTAAAGGTTCCCAGTTGATCAGTTTGGGTATAGGCGTAGGAGCCGGCATTCCGGTTGAACTGTCGTACGAACGTTCGATTGTCGATGGACTGATCAAAAAAAAGAATGGAGCCATTGGCGTCGGCGCTTATGGCGGATGGTATCACCGCAAGCTGTACGACTGGAATTATAATTATTATGTGCTTGGCGCGCGGGGCGCTTTTCACTATCAGTTTGTCAAAAAGTTGGATACGTATGGCGGCCTGATGCTGGGCTACAGTATCGCGACCGCCTCTTGGGCAGGCGACGGCGAGAGCGTCGGCACACCCTCCGGCAGCGCCTTCTCGTATTCCTTGTACATTGGGGCGCGCTATCTTTTCAAACCTAGACTGGGTGTATATGCAGAAGCAGGATACGGCATCTCATACCTAAGTGCAGGTATAACTTTTAAACTGTAATCCGATTTTATTTGCCTTTGCGTGGGCGCAATATCTCGCGCCCACGCAGCGGTGATGGGCTAATCGCCAGCACGAGAATACAACAACTGAGATTGAGATTAGGCAATACGCCGAATATATCATGAATTTCGGAAAAACCATGTCTCTTCTCAGTTTTATGAAAAAACTACAGCGACATACTTGATTTTTCCGTCAAGGCCACTCGACAGCATTACGTTTATTGGCATAACAACTTCTGCGAACAAAAAAAATCATTTTCTTTTGTCTTTACGTCCGATTTGCACTACCTTTGCAAAGTGATATATTATAAAAAAATCCGTATAAATATGAATACCTCTTGGTTTAAACGACTGTTTCTTTTTACTCTATTAATTTTTGTCATACAAACTATTCTTGCGCAAAGCGGCCAAATCAGAGGCTTCATATATGACAAAGCAAACGGCGAACCCGTCATATATACAAATGTCTATTTTAAAGGGACTTCAACGGGAACTATATCTGATGTGAACGGTTATTATGCCATTACTAAAATTCCCGAAGGCAATTATACATTGACGATTAGAGCGATGGGATACGAATCTTTCGAAGAAGAAGTTTTTATCGGAAAAAATGATTTGATTACAAAAAATATATACTTAGCTCCATCTATATTCACTCTTGAAGCAGTGGATATTACGGCTGAACAAGAGGAAAAAATCACCGAAACGCGCATATCTGTCATCAGCGTTTCTCCTAAAGAGATAGAAAAAATACCTTCTGTCGGCGGACAGTCCGATTTTGCACAATATTTACAAGTCATTCCCGGTATTATCTTTACGGGCGACCAAGGAGGACAGCTTTATATTCGAGGAGGATCTCCGATTCAGAACAAAGTTATGATGGATGGAATGACTATTTTTAATCCATTTCACTCAATAGGACTTTTTTCGGTATTTGAAACGGATTTAATACGCAGCGCTAACGTTTACACGGGCGGATTTAATGCAAATTACGGGGGAAGGATATCCTCCATCATGGATATTTCTATACGCGACGGCAACAAGAAACGCCAAAGCGGAAAGATTCAGGCGTCAACTTTCGGAGCAAATTTAATGACGGAAGGTCCATTGGTCAAGATGAAAGGAGAAAATGCGGCGGCATTGACTTATGTGTTATCTGCCAAAGGTTCTTTTTTAGAACAATCGTCGGCGGTTCTGTATCCTTATGTCGATACGATTACTAGAAATTTACCTTTCAGTTACATAGACGTTTACGGAAAAATGACGTTTAGCGCCGCTAATGGCTCCAAATTCAGTTTGTTCGGATTTTATTATGACGATATGGTCAACAATTACAAGAAGCTTGTTGATTATCGTTGGAATACATTTGGAGGAGGATTTAACTTTGTGGTTATGCCGGAACGTTCGTCTACGCTGTTTGAGGGCCGGGTGACATTGTCGAAGTATTGCACCGAAATGAGCGAACATCAATATTCCGGAGCAAGTCGATACAGCGATATCTTCAATTTGACATTGGGAATGGATTTGAATTACTTTTTCGGGAAAAGCGACTTGAAATGGGGATTTGAGATCAATGCGGGCAACACAAACTATGTATACAATCATTATACAATGAAAGCTTCCGGGTTGAAAGATAATAATACCGAGTTTGCAGTTTACACAAAATACAAGGGAATTTTTGGAAAATTCATTGTAGAACCCGGCTTCCGGCTTCAATGGTACGCCGCATTGAATGAATTTTCGCCGGAACCGCGACTTTCTTTGAAATATAACATTACACCCAATTTGCGATTGAAAGCGTCGGGAGGATTATATTCTCAAAATTTGATTGCCGCGGCGTCCGACCGGGACGTTGTCAATTTGTTTTATGGTTTTTTGGGTAGCGTACAAGATTTTCCAAAAGAATTTAGAGGAGATCAAATGACTTCTTGCTTACAAAAGGCTCATCATGTCGTAGGAGGAATTGAATACGATTTGGATAAACACGTGGTCATGAATCTCGAAGGATACTTCAAAAATTTTACGCAGTTGACCAATTTAAACAGAAATAAGATCTATCCGACCGGCGAAGTGGACAAACCATTGTATGAGCGCAGCGATTTTATTATTGAAGATGGAAAAGCTTATGGAATGGATTTCTCCATAAAAGTAGATTATGATCAATTATATATTTGGGCGGCATATTCATTAGCTTACGTCGATCGAAGAGATGAATTTATTACCTATAATCCGCATTATGATCGCAGGCATAATCTTAATCTGTTAGCTACGTACGCGTGGGGAAAAGCGCGCGACTGGGAAGTTAGCGCACGATGGAATTTCGGATCGGGATTCCCATACACGCCGGTAGCAGGATTTTGTGAAAGATTGCATTTTGAAGATATAAATTTTGACTATCTATTTCAAAATGGCGAATTGATAGCCTTATATGGGGATATTTATACCAAAAGATTACTTCCATATCATCGTTTGGATTTAAACCTAAAGAAGAAATTCTTCCTGGGGCAATATTCCACTTTGGAACTTGATCTTGGAGTAACGAACGTATATAATCGCGATAATATTTTCTATTACGCTGTTATCACCAAGACTGTTGTCAATCAGTTGCCAATTCTACCGAGCTTTGGGTTGTGTTTCAGATTTTAGGTCGGCGATTTAAATCCAGAGACTTTTTTAGGGAATTATTTGCTTTTATATTGTCATCTTTATCATATTTTTAATCTCAGAAGGGAGTGACGGCGATGAGATATATACCGGATTTAGTAGAAGAGAAAAAAGAAACATTAAAGAAATACAGGCGCATAAAACATGCGCTGAATGCCCGTATGCCTCTTTCGGAGGAGGATAAAGAGAATATCAAAAAATCTTTTCATTTAGCGCTGTCCGCTCATAAGGATATGCGCAGGAAAAGCGGCGAGCCGTATATTTATCATCCCTTGGAAGTGGCTTATATTTGTGTGACGGAGATTGGATTGGGAGCCACTTCTGTGATTTGCGCTTTGTTACACGATGTTGTAGAAGACGCTGATTACACGATTGAAGATATTCGCAGCATGTTTGGAGATAAAGTCGCTCTGATCATCGACGGCTTGACAAAAGTATCCGATTTTCTTGATCTTGACGCAAAAGCGATGACCGCCATTAACATTCAAAAAATTGTAATGGCGTTAGTGCAAGACGTCCGGGTCATCTTGATCAAACTTGCCGACCGGCTCCATAATATGCGCACCTTGGCGTCAATGCCGGAGCAAAAACAGATTAAAATATCGAAAGAAACTACTACTTTTTTTGCCCCTTTGGCGCATCGTTTGGGATTGTACGCCATTAAAAACGAATTGGAAGATCTTGCGTTGAAATACATCAATCCTGTTATTTACAATGAAATAAGCAAAGATCTTGAAGCGATAATGGAAAAATTCGAGCCGGACATTCATCGCTTTATTTATCCCATCAAACGTTCTTTATCCGAAGCGCGCTACAAAGTTGAGATTAAATCAAGGGCAAAATCTATCAGCAGCATTTATGACAAAATGCTGCGCAAACAACTTCCATTTGAAGAGATATACGATATTTTAGCTATTCGAATTTTATTGGACGTTCCCGCAGAAGACGAAAAACGAGCTTGTTGGGAAGCGTATTCTATCGTGACCAATCACTATCGCCCAAAGCCGGGAAGACTGCGCGATTGGATCTCTACGCCGAAATCGAATGGTTATCAAGCGCTGCATACTACGGTAATGAGTCAATTCGGACGTTGGGTAGAAGTTCAAATTCGTTCGACAAGAATGGACGAAATAGCAGAAAAAGGATATGCCGCTCATTGGAAATATAAAGAAAATTTTCGAGGACTCAACAGCGGAGCTAATATGGAAAATTGGCTCAATCGTATTCGTGAGATGTTGGGTAACGACCAAAATCCCGATGCAATAGAATTTGTTGAAAATCTGTTGGGATTCCTTTTTGTCGACGAAGTTTTTGTTTTTACGCCGAAAGGAGAACCGCGAATTCTTCCGAATGGCTCCACCGTTCTTGATTTTGCTTATGCTATTCATACCGAACTTGGAAATAAATGTATCGGCGGAGAGGTCAACCATCAATTAAAGCCTATTTCATACCAATTGCGCACCGGAGATCAAGTAAAGGTTCTGGATTCGAACGCCCAAAATCCGGATGATGAGTGGTTGAAAATCGCCATCACAACAAGAGCGAGAACGTCCATTATCAATGCCTTAAAAGAACAAAAGAGACAATATGCTCCTAAGGGCGAACGAGGACTGCAACGTATATTTAGAGACCTTCATATAGAATGGAATTCGGCAAACCGAGAACGATTGGTGAATCTTTCCGGTAAAAAATCGCTGCTTGATCTCTATTACGATGTGGCGCTTAGCAAATTCACCCTCCACGAAGCAAAAGTTGCGCTACAACAAACACAGTCGAATTGGCTTCAAAAATTGAATCCTTTCAACCGCAAGCACTCTTCCATGCAAGAGATATCAATTGAATTATCACAACATCTTAACGATGCCGGAAGCAATACGGGACAAAAGAAAGATTTTATTGTAGATCCTTTTTGTCATCCTATTCCGGGCGATGATATTATCGCCGTCGCTACTCTGCAAAATGTACCGATGATCCATCGAGCGGGATGTAAAAAAATCACAGAAATAGAACCGTCAAAAGATACCTTTGTAGTGAAGACGTTGTGGAACGAAAGTTCCGATCAGAACTATCTCACAGGTATTTATCTTGACGGATTCGATAGAAAGGGATTTATCTTTGAATTATCCGATACTTTATTTCAAGAACTTGACGTAAATATCAAATCGTTTGATATTTCGGCGGACAATGGCGTTTACGCCTGTTATATCATGCTGTATGTTAAAAACACCAAACAACTTCAAGCTATCATCAACCGGTTGAAAAAAGTAGATGGAATAAAAAAGGTTTACAGAATAAACAATCGCAGCGATATCGCCAATAAAGTCGATTAGCCCCTTGTGTTTTTTAAACAACTTGAGGAGATAATCTATTTTTTTTCAAAAAATCATGACTTTAAAAGGCTTATTCTTCAATAATATTTATTTGATTATCAATCTAATAACCACGATATTAAAATTTTAATTATTTTTTTCGATTTTTTCTTTGAGATATGAAAAAAGCACGTATCTTTGCACCCGCTTAATGTGAGAAGAGACGTCCCGTTCGTCTAGCGGTTAGGACGCCAGGTTTTCATCCTGGTAACAGGGGTTCGATTCCCCTACGGGATACAATAAAGATTAATCAGTTAGAAAAACCGTTACTTTTTCCGTAACGGTTTTTTACTAAAAAAAAAGTCGAATCGCCCGCAAATACTTATCATCAATATTTTTGTGGGAAAGAATTCTTTCATACAGACTTTTTATGCGCTTAAGTGAATTGGTTCATTTTCGACGCAGAATAAGGAGAGGTTGTGAATTGATTTTTAAAGAAAGTATTCGGATTAATGATAAGAATTCTGAAGACGTGGAAGTAATAGTCGACACTACCGCTTAGGAGAAGAATATTACTTTTCCGACAGATTCGAAATCACATCGCAAAATATCACAAAATAGTAAGACTTTTACAGCGGAAGAATTTTTTTTGCCTTTTTTATTTGCATTTTCCCATTCTTGATACCAAATAACAAGGAAAACTTTAATCCTTACTCTTTATAAGATAAAATTCGACTTTTTAAAAGGCAGTTATTCAAAAAAGATAATTACCGTTTGCATCGACGGATACCGACAAGATCTTTTTCTCTTTTTCAAAGATATCATACCCTTCTTTCAGATTTTTCCAAAATTCGTTAAGTTCGACATGCTGATTTTCAGCTCTTCTTTTAAAATTATCATCGGACATTTGAAACGGAAAAATATAGACGGGAATTTTATTTTGTCCGTTATTTTTCGCATAAGCAGCATAAAGATATATCTCTTTTATTTTATCATCAGTCATGGGAAGGCACCCAATCGTAACGCATGAACCGTGAATAAAAATATCGCCTCCGAGATTTTTTCCCAAACCTTTTTTCTTGTCGGAAGCGTTCGGATAATTGATTCCTAATGATAAATGATAATTACTGGAAGGATTAAACCGATCGATATGATAAAATCCTTCCGGAATTTGATTATCGCCTTGTTCTCTTTTCGGGCCGAGATTTCCGGAACTTCTGCAAATGTCATACTCCGCAATCAATTTAATCGTATCTTCTCCATGATTTTTACCGTAAATATGCAATTTCTTCTCCGCTTTATACGCTGTGATAAGAATTTGTAGCGAGCTTTGTTCTATTCCGTTATTTTTAAGATTTTCAACAATAAGCTTCTCTTTCTTTTCCAAAGCGTCCCGTACTCTCGGATACTTTTTTTGTTCGGTCAAAAAATCGGATTGCATAGAGACGAATAACAGAAGAGATATGGCAAAAATCAGCATATTACAAATGAAAGATATTTATTTTTTATAGGCATAATGTCCGATGATTTCGAAAGAGAAGAGGCAATCTTCGACAACTTGCCCAGAGCCGATATTGTGTACAATACAATGTCGAAGCCCGTCTTCAGATTTTTCTTTTACAATCAATCCGATATGTTTCACGCCGTTTCCCAAATCCCAGCAAACAATATCGCCCGGCAAATAATCTTCCGGATTTTTTGTGACAGGTTTCGTATCGCCGAATCGTGAAAAGTAGGTCATCAAATTAGGAACTCTTCTATGGTCGATATTATGATCGGGCGCGGTTAATCCCCAGTTATTCGGATAAAGTGAAAAATTAGCACTCATATCTTCATGAACTTCTCGCTGAAGATCGATATTCATAGCGCGATAAGCCCTCACAATCACATCGGTGCAAACGCCTTTATTTTTCGGAACATCGCCGTTCGGATAATTGATCACATAATAATTCGGATCGTATTGTACTTTTTGTTTGGTCAAACTCATTGCCGCTTCCGAAAGCTTTTGAAAAAAATCGTTCTGCGCAATGATCGTACCCGTAACGCCAAAAAAGAACAGTGTTCCGAGAATCAATTTTTTTACAGAAACAACCGCAATTTTTCCCCTGATCGTACAATGAAATTTTACCCATTTCCACAAAAAAAAGAGCCAACGAATCGTTCCAAAAAACAGCTCGACAAAAAAATCGATAACGGCATATATAAAACTGATGCACGTTAAATGCCAAAGCGCCGCTTTGCCGATCAAAGAGAATCTCTCTATTTCCGTATAAATCATCTTGTTTAAACTTTAAAGCGTAAAATAATGGATAATTTTCCGCAACGAAGATGCGCAATCGTCAAATCATTCCGAATTGGCAAAAAGGAATGATTTCGATGTTAATTATTATTACTAACGATAAAAAGGATATTTTGGTACATAAAATAAAAAGAAAGCGCCTTTTTGAGACGCCTTCGCAACTTTCACAATTAATAAACAAAAGCTTATCAGAGCATAAATTTTAAACCGACGAACCAACTTCTGGGATAGATTGGTCCATAAATGTAACCGCTATCGCGGTCGGGTCCCTGATCGAAATCTTTTTGATAAGAATTGAAAATATTTTCAATACCTGCGTTCAATTGCAAGCCGGTAGAGCCTTTTAAATTAAACATATAAGAAAGTTTGCAATTCATATCAAAAAAACCGGGCGTTTTTTCGATTCTATCCTGTTCAATATAACCCGCAAAATGCTCCATGTACATGCTCCCCGTATAAATTCCCGACAAGGCAAGGGTTAACTCTTTCCAAAAATTCAATGAAGCTGTAAAATAGCCATAGCAACCGGGCGAACGGAAAAGATTAGTCGCCGTCTCTACTTCAGGGTCATCGCTCCATGCTTCCGGCTTTTTATAACTACTTTTTTGTACGGTAAAGCCGGCTTGAAGTTGGTAACGCCTTGAAAAAGCTATCTTTCCTTCCAACGTGATACCTCGCACAATAGCGCCGGAACCGTTACTTTTGTAATGAACCACATTGCCGCGATCATCTACAACCGCGCTTTCTAAGATGAAAACGTCTCTTAAATTGCTGTAAAACCCTTCAATCATCAAATTCGTTTGAACATTTGCAAACGCTTTATAGAGGTCGACCGAACCGCTGACACTTCTGGAACGTTCCGGTTTCAAATCGGGATCAACGACAATCAAAGTTCCCTCTCCGTTGATAATTGCAATATGCAAATCTTCCGAAAATGCTTGCGGAGCGCGAAATCCTTCGGCATAACTTACTCGAATTCCAATATTCTCGATAGGGCTGTAACGCAAATTAACGCGCGGACTGAAAACGGAATGCTCTATCATATTATGCTTATCCAAACGTCCGCCCAACAAAACGCTCCATTTATTGTTTTTCCACTCGTTTTGCAAGAAAATGCTTCCCATGCGCGTTATTTGATTGATTTCACGGTGATAACCTAAAACTTCATCGACCAAATGATCGTAATTATATTCAATTCCTGCAATAAACTGCGCAGGCATAAACCATAATTTATTGAAAGAGTAGGAATAATATCCTCCGGCGTCAAAAGTAAGGTCTTCGCTTGCTCCGTAAGCGTTCGGATCTCGTTCCGCTCCGTAATAGCTTGCTCTGTCGGTATATTGAGCAGAAGCGTAAAGCGTGATCTTTTGTTTGTAATTTTTAGAAAATAGATCAAAAGTCAAACCTCCTCCGTTGATCTTATGATCGGTTTGTTCACAAATATTAGACTCGTGAGGTTGGCGATCCAAAGAATCTCCTCCCCTTCGGAACTCCCAGATATTATGATATTCTACGGTCAATTTTGAGAAATCACTTGTTTTATAATATCCTCTGAATCCAACGGTTGAAGCATTCAATTTTGACAACTCCGTAAAACCGTCATTATCATAATCCAACGACGCGCGACTTCTCAGATTTCCAAAGAAATATACGCCCGCTTTGTAATCGTCGCTCACTAAAGAAGCGTTGATATTGGTATTATTTTCGCTTGCCTTTCCGTCAATCATTCTAAAACTATGAGAAATTGACTCTGAGTTTTTAACAGGCTCTTTTGTGATGATATTCACCGTTCCTGCAATCGCATTTGAACCATACAACGCCGACCCGCCGCCTCTCAAAACCTCTACGCGGTCAACCATGCCGATCGGAATCTGTTCGATGCCGTAAACGCCGCCTAAAGCGCTAATAACAGGACGTCCGTCGATAAGAATTTGCGAATATTGTCCGTCAAGTCCATTAATACGGACTTGTTGAAATCCGCAATTTTGGCAATTATTATCAACGCGCAAACCCGGCGTAAAACATAACCCTTCCGATATCACGTTGGAATTGGTCAGCTCAAATATTCTTGGACTTACCACATTAACAATAGAAGAGGCCTCTTTACGCGAAGTCTCCATACGACTTGACGTAACAACTACCGAATTGAGTTCAACGGCGTCTTCTTTCAAGAAAATAATTACATCTTCTTTCTTCCCAACTTTCAAGTTGACTTTTTTCTCCTCCGTTTTATACCCAAGTAATTTGATCACTAACGTCTGTTCTCCTTCGGGAATATTGTTGAGGATGAAATGTCCTGAAACATCCGAAACAGTTCCTATGGTAGTTCCCTTTATTTGAATGGTCGCATAGCCCAGATATTCTCCTGAACGCTGATCTACGACATGGCCGAATATTTCCGTTTTATCATTATGAGGCATGGTTTCATTTGCAAATAATGAAAAATTTGAAATGAGAATTATTGTTATAAGTATTAAATGTAGTTTTTTCATTTTTTATAATTTTAAAATTTACCGAATTGAACGCAATAGCTAAATATAACTATTGTATATAGCAATTAATATACGCTATTAAAATAATTTTAAATGGTTTTTTTGAAATCTATTTGGCTCAAAAATCCAAATAACTACGTTCTCATTGCAGGAGGAGCTCGCAATCCGTAAGGATAATTGCGATTTAAAAAATATTTTTGTTCAAAAGATATGTCGAGACAATATAAAAACGGAAGAACAATCTCCTCAAAATTCCATGCCAAATCAAGCTCTTCGGATGTAATATTCGATATCTGTCCTATAATAAAATATTCAAAATCAGTATGAGTATGATTTTGTGTCGGGCATTCCTGGCGAGCGTTCTTTTTATAGGGATGAGAATGAACTATAATAATTCCATTTTTATTATGCGCGTGTACAAAAAATGCAATACAAAAAGCATAAAATAGATACAAGAACAAAAGGAGCGACGCTCTCCTCGGTATATGCGCTTTTGTGTATAATCTACCCTGTTTCATTCCATCGGCAAATGTATGGCTAAAATATAACCCAAACAACAGGTCGACATCCCCATTTGAGGGGATTTTAAAACTTTATTTATGAAGCTCTTTAAAGATATCAACGAAGCAGTATTTATTCTTCCAAAATCTCGAATCATGAGTAATACCTGACGCTTTATCAATCTTTACGATTAAACGACCAAAATATACCTGAAGTGATAAAAAAATCGTGACAGTTCAATTTGACAACGTCATGTTTGATGAATCCGTCTGAGATATAATCATATCCCGCGATTGTCATATCAAGATCGGATTTGAAAAAAGTATAATGAAACCCCGCTTTGATTCCCCAATACCATTTGATGTGAAAATAAAAATCTATGCCGGCCATCATGCTCCATCTTAAGGGGTTTTCTTCTATGGCGTATTTTATGGTATAAATATTATTAGTTCCCGCTTCTTTCAAATTATAATCATTGACAAAAGTAGATGTATAACCATTTAGAACGACATCGGCATAGGGAATAATGGCAATTTTATTTTTTACGATTTTGTAACCTGCGCCGGCAAAAAAAGAAAACCGTCCATTATTCAACACGGCATAATTGTTTAAAAGAAATGCATTGGGGACGAAGTTTTCCCCATCGTATTTATTAAAATGATAGGCGCTTTTTGTGAATGAAAATCCGGTATGAATGCCGACTCCCGAAGCAATTTCTATGAAGACCGGCAGCATGGCAGTCAGGTTCATCGTCGTCCGATTCATTTCAGTTCCATTGTTTGTTTCTAAATATCTGCTATTTAACGAAAACCCTAATCCCCAATTTACAGAATAATACAATCTATTATCATATTTTACCTGTCCGAAAAACGCCGAATAGAACGCAATCAACAAAATTGTTAAACATATTTTTTTCATAATCAGTAAAATATTATATCGTTGGTGCGATTGGTCAATTCATCGCCATTCGAGAGAATTAACTTTATTTCAAATGATTGCGCTTGAGAATATGCCGTAAAGTCCATCAAATAGAGGTCAAATTTAAAATCGGAGTAAGGAGACGACGAAAGTCTGTTTATTTCACTAATCAAATTTGCAACAGAAGAATAATTTTCACACCTATTCTGCTCCATTCTTCCGACAAAAAGATCAGAAATATCTTCTCTCGCCGGATATTTTTCAGAATAATCATAAATTGTTTTGACCTGAATATCAATCAAATCATGTATTTTTTTATACTCAAAGGCGCGAGTTGTGGCAGCAGCTTGATTTACCAATTCATTTTTTGCCTGCGTTATATCGGAAAATAATTCTACAACGGATATTCTAATACCAAACGCTTTTTTGTTGATCTCGTTTTTTTGCCATAAAACAGGAGATTTTCCTGAATTTTCAATTATAC
>JAIRTP010000087.1 GCA_031254805.1 Bacteroidales bacterium | reverse complement strand
TCTTCAGGGAGAATAAAACGGGCTAATGCTTGAAGGTGTTCGTAGGATGACATTGGTAGAGTGTTTTTTTTACAAAGATACTGCTTCTTTTTACAAACACATACTTTTGCAGGTGACCCCAAAGCAAGTGCCCCCCCTTCTGAAAAAAGACGCAAGGTGACAGTTTGTCTGAAATTGGCATGAGATTGTCCTTATTTGGTATAGCACATAAAACTCATTTACAGATAGTTTTAAGTAATTTTGCAACATTAAAGAAATGGATTTTGAATCGTTGCAAGCCGCCTTTCACAAATGGACAAAAGCGTATGTTCGGATTGATGAAAGCGAATGGGTAAGCATTGACCGTAAATGTATTCGTTCTACTGTTAGCGATTATTCTAACGAGTATCAGAATTTTGTATCGCTTGTAAGTTTGTTTTTCCGCAAGCGCAAACAGATTTTGAGGGTCGGAAAAATCGAAAACAAAAAGAGTTCCAAAACCCAAGCTGTCAATTATCTGAAAGACAATGTTGCCGACAGCGATTATTTTTCTACGCGATGGGTTACGCACTTTACGGCGGCTGTGGCGGTTTTGGTATCTTACCTTATTTCCCCCACGAGTTTGGTTTGAACAATACCACCCTTGCTCGCTATCGGAATCGGTTATTTGGTATATATCGTCATTGCCCACTCCACCGTCGCCTATATCAACCGCTTGCCCGAAGCAACTGAAAATACCGACAAGCGCGAAAATTCCGCTTCGCTACCTGTAATGGGCGACAGCCAAATGAAAAAAATCTGCGACGCAGTAACGCAATATTTACAAACTTCAGGGGCTTACAAAAACAGCGACCTTATCCTTACTGATGTTTCGCGCGAAACAGGAATACACCACAAGAACATTTCCACAGCCATAAACGGCTATCTGCACCGCAACCTTTTTGAACTCGTGAACAGTATGCGCGTGGAAGAAGCCAAGCGACAATTACAAGAATTAAGCGCATCCGATTATACTGTCGAGGGCATTTATTCCAACTGCGGTTTCAGGTCGCACTCCACCTTCTACATGGCTTTCAAAAAGTTTGAAGGCGTGTCGCCTGCGTAATGCTTGAAAAAAAATTATTACTGTCTTTTTGAGGGGTAAAAAATCAGGACTGATTTCCGATGATGGAAGTCAGCCCTTTTTGGGCTAATTTTGCACTACTAAACCATAAAATTAGATCAATGAGCAAAGGTGCAAATTTTACCGGACAGTAATAATTTTTTTAGACCGAAGCCATTGCTGTTTTATAGACATTATATCCTCCTGATACATTAGCGACATCTTGAAAACCCGATTGAGACAATAATCGACAGGCAATATATCCTCTCAACCCAATGGCGCAGATGATAAATATCTTTTTATTCTTTGGCAATTCCTTTAATCGATTGCGCAGCTTATCAATAGGAATATTAACCGCGCCTTCAATATGCTCTTTTAAAAATTCCTGTTTGTTTCTGACATCCAATATGAAAGCGTCTTGATTTGATACATCGCGCCAATGAACTACTTTTACCTTGCCTGATAGAATATTATCGGCTACAAAACCCGCCATGTTTACGGGATCTTTAGCAGAAGAATATGGAGGAGCGTAAGCTTGTTCTAACTCGCAAAGATCCGTTACGGTTCCTCCTTTTTCTATAATGCCGGCCAACATATCAATCCTTTTATCAACGCCTTCGTATCCGACAACTTGAGCTCCGTATAATTTTCCGGATTCTTTATCAAATATAATCTTGATAACTAAAGGTTTTGCTCCGGGATAATATGTAGCATGTGAAAAAGATTGCGTATAAGACGATTGATATTTGATACCCGCTTTGATCAACATCTTCGCATTAGCTCCGACGGAAGCAACCGTCATATCGAAAACCTTAGCGATAGCGACGCCATAACTTCCTTTATAGATATTTTCATTTCCAAAAGCGACATTGTCGGCGACAATACGCGCTTGTTTATTAGCCGGTCCTGCCAAAGGGATCAGAGCGGGCATATTAATAACAGGCTGCAAAACCTCAATAGCGTCGCCTAATGCATACACGTCTGGATGCGAAGTTTGCATATAATCGTTTACTTTTATTCCTCCCAATGTTCCCAATTCGATACCCGCTTCTTTTGCCAATTTGGTATCAGGACGAACGCCAACGCTCCAAACAACCATGTCAGTTTCTATCTTCTCTCCGCGTGTCAATTCGACGGTTATGCCATTATTGTGTTCTTCAAAATTTGCCACGCCTTTTGCCAACATTAATTCGATGCCTTTAGATTTTAAATGCTGATGTACGAAAGATGCCATGGAAAAGTCCAAAGGAGCCATTACCTGATTCGCCAACTCTAAGAGCGTAATATTGACTCCTTGTTGATGCAAGTTTTCAGCAATTTCTAATCCGATAAATCCACCTCCTACAATTACGGCATGTTTTACTTTATATTTTTGTAGAAACGTTTTCATGCGATCCGCATCACGAACGGTTCGCAACGTAAAAACACGTTTATAATCATTCTCTTTTGCAGGATATGGGACAGGATTTGCACCCGGCGATAATACCAATTTATCAAAACATTCTTGATATGTTTCTCCGTTATTTATTTTTTTAACCGTTACCAATTTATTTTTCAAATCAATACGAACAACCTCTTGCTTTTTCCTTACATCAATATTGAAGCGGGATTTGAAAAGTTGATTTGGAACAACAAAAAGGTTATTTCGATCCGCTATCGTGTTTCCAACGTAATATGGAAGTCCGCAATTGGCATAAGAAAGATAGTCTCCTTTTTCAAAAATAATTATTTCTGCACTTTCATCTACTCTTCTTAATCGCGTCGCCGTACCTGCGCCGCCGGCAACGCCTCCCACAATGATAACTTTCATATTATATTTTACTTTAATTATTTAGCCGTTTTCAAGA
>JAIRTP010000049.1 GCA_031254805.1 Bacteroidales bacterium | reverse complement strand
AAAAAAATAAAAATATTTTAAAATGGCATCAGGAATAGCAAAACTGCAATTATTAGTTGAGTTAAAAAACAAACTGAAAGCAGGGCTTGACGCAGCTAAAAAACAAGTTAATAAAGCCTGCGGCGATATGCAAGGGCGTATTAATCAATTCAGATTAGAAAGCGCCAAGGTTTTTGACGCTATTAAAAGCGAAGCGCCCGGCGTCGGCCGCGCTATTACTTTATTGAAAAATCCCTATGTATTAGCCGCGGCCGCGGCAGTAGCGTTGGGAACCGCTATTGTCAGCTCTACTAATAAGGCTAACGAATGGCACACAAAAATGGCAGAAATAAACGTTACCGCCGAACTAACAAAGCAGGAACTTGGTAATTTGTCTGATAAATTACTTGAAATAGGGAGTCGAAACGTTGCGCCATTAGAAGAGGTTCCCAAAGCCTTCGGAAGAATTATTTCCGCCGGATTAGACGTAAATACTTCCTTACAAACATTAGAACCGACGCTACGCGCCGCTAAGGCAAGTTTTACCGATATAGAAACCGTTGCATCTGCCGCCGTGTCTGTTATGATGTCGTCCGGCGAGAATGCCACAAAAGTTTATGACATACTCTTTGAAACAGTAAAAGAAGGCAACGCAGAATTTAAAGACATCGCACAATATCTTCCTAAAATAATCCCATTGGCGCGTAATGTCGGATTTGCTTTGGATGAAACCGCAGGCGCTTACGCCTCATTGACCGGCAAGCTGAGCGTTGAACAATCTGCCACAGCATTGCAAGGCGTTATGCGCGCATTATCAAACCAAAGCATTGCGATTGGAGAGATAGATAAAAAAACGGGAAAATACGTTAGCGGTTTTAAATCCATTGGAGTAGATGTCTTTGATCCGGCGACTAATAAAATACGTCCATTATTAGATATTGTAAAAGATATTAATCAACAAATGGAGGGTTTGTCAGATAAAGAACGTATGCTGAAATTTGACAAACTGGGACTTGATCAGATGGGAACAATCGGTTTTTCAACGTTGATGCAAGATATTGCAGGATTGAAAAAAGCTATAAACGCAACCGCTAATTCAGCGGGAGCATCAGAAAAAGCATACAAAGATTCGCTTACGCCGTTAGAAGATTGGAAGATAGTACAGAATCAAATAAAGGTACAGATGATAAAGATAGGGGAAGTCTTTTTGCCTATTCTGTCAGCTATTGGAAAAGGGTTGCTATGGATTATTAACTATTCTGATATTATTGGAGGGGCGTTATTAGGATTGGGCGTTGCGTGGGCGGCGCTTAATGCTCAATTGATTGCCGGAAAAATCGCATGGCTTGGCGTAAAAATTGCATCCGCGGCAGCCACTGCCGCACAGTGGCTATTCAATGTTGCCGCCGGCGCCAATCCAATTGGATTGATTGTTATGGCCGTTGCCGCATTAATTGGCGGTTTGGTAATGGCCTATAAAAAATTCGATAAATTTCGCGCTATTATTCAGGGGTCATGGGAAGTAATCAAAGGATTTGGTAACATTTTAAAAGAATTTGTTGTTGACCGTATAAAAGGGATAATATCCGGTATTGGAGCTATCGGGAATGCCATCGGCAAATTATTTAAGGGCGATTTTAAGGGAGCGTGGAACTCCGCAAAACAAGGCGTAATGGATTTATCAGGCATTAACGCCGCCAAAAATGCGGCAGAAAACTCCAAAGGATTAAAAGACGCCTTTAATAATAAATTCGACCAAGTAATGGACGCCGCCGCTAAAAAGAAAGAGGCAGAGGAAAGTGGAGATTTTGCAGGCATAAATAATCCGGATGACGACAATCCTGATAACAATTCTTACGGATTTCCACAACCAAACCCATCCGAAGATGTGAAAACCATTCGAGAAGGCAGCCAAACCAAAAACTTAACCATTAATATTGATAGCTTTATAAAAGGATTTACGCCAACGCATCAAACCGTTAATAGCATGAATAAAGAAGAAATAGAACGTTGGCTGACGGAAATGTTTATGCGAGTAGTAAGGAGCGCAGAAACGGCAATGTAATATGGCAAAGGTAAATACAAAAGATTTCATTAAGAAAATGGACGCTTTGGCGACTACTTACAGTCGTATCCCTACGGAAATAGCGACAATTGCCGTTAATTTCAGCAAGGAACGTTTTAGAGAGCAAGCGTGGCTTGATGAAACCAAAGAACCGTGGAAACCTCGAAGCAGGAAACGCCGCGGTGGTAAGAGTAGAAGCCAAACGCTGTTGGTTGATACCGGCCGTTTAAAGCGCAGCATTCGCAAAATCTACGTAAGCGAAAGCAAGGTAATTATTGGTACCGACGTTCCGTATGCGCAAATCCATAACGACGGCGGAATCATTCAGGAAACTGTTACCGTTAAAACGCATAACCGAAAAGAACACACGCGCAACCGCGCCGGACGTACCGAAAGAGTAAGAGCGCACACCGTCAACGCTCACCGTCGTAGTATAAACGTCAGAATACCCAAACGGCAATTTATCGGAAATAGTTACGCCTTAGAACGTCGAATGTATTTACACATAGCCTCGCGCTTTGCAAAGGCTTTAAAATCATAAAATTATGTTAGTACAGCTATTGAAATTCTATGAGCTCATAGACGCAAACAAAAGCAAATTTCAGGAACACGGCCTTAACGGAGATTTTTTTATAGACGTTTATCGTTCGCAACCATACGAACCGGAACTATACGAATACTTCTCCTTGCCGGCTATTTTTGTCGATTACGTTATGCAAGGACAGGGACGCAACGAACCGCGCCTGATAACGCTCACATTGCATGTAATTGTAGATGAAATGCCTGACGCTTCAAATATATCTTTACAAAAAGAAGACGGCGTCAAACGGTTCCTATACCATTTATTATTGCAACAAATATTAGAAGGTAGCAAGTTGGGAAAAACCAGTCCGTTGACCTTTATTTCCGAAAACGTCATCGACGAATCGGTTATAAATTATCACATACAAAGTTATGAATTTGAAGCCTATTTAGGCGAGATGCTTCCCGATGATATTCCCGCTATCTTTGGCGAATTTGAACGCTTAAACATCTATGGAAGCTTGCGTCATAAACGCCCCGTAAAATCGGATTAATTCATCTTTAAAGCGCGGCGTTTTACCAATTTTTCGGCAAAACAAATAAGCGCTTTTTACAAAAAATAATGCGTTAAAAAGTGGCGCAATCGGCAAAACAAAATACGCACTTTTGTTATCAAAAAAATGATAACAAAAGTGCGTATCATAATGATACGTCCGAGTTATCAATCGGCAAAACAATATACGCATTTTTTATTTATTACATTTTTATCCATCAAATCATTGTTTTAGCGATGTGCAGGGCTATTTTTTATCCATTCTTTTACCAATATTTATCCAATGGCGTTATCATGCCCTTTTTTATAACTAATTGTTTCATCGCATTTTAAACGTTTTTTAAAAAGTGCGTATATTGTTTTGCCCCTCAATTATTCTTACAAATCTTTAAACTAATTTTGCATTATTATCTATAAAACATGCTGACAAATAAATATGAAATCGGATTCCTGCCATTTTAGCAGAACCGTTTTACTTTTTCCATGAAAAACAGCCTGTTTTCTGCAAAAAAACATACCTTTGCAATCTAATATGGACATAATGCATCATTCTTGATAAAGAATGATATCATACTTAAAATAAAGAATTTATGTTGGGATTTCTCAAAAACTTGATAGGGACAAAAGCAGAAAGAGATTTAAAAGCTATAAAACCATATATTCAGAAAATTCACGCTGTTTATCCTCAAATAGAAAAACTTTCTAATGATGAATTACGTCAAAAAACCGTTGAATTTAAAAGCCGAATTGCGGAAGCCATTCGAAAAGAAACGGAAGAGATAGACGAACTGAAAAAGAAAGTAAACAGTTTGGAAATTGAGCAAATCGACGACCGTGAAGGAATCTGGCAACAGATTGATAAAATCGAGAAAGAAGCATATGAAAAAACGCAAACGGCTCTTAGCGAAATCCTTCCGGAAGCATTTTCCGTGGTAAAAGAGACGGCAAAACGTTTTACCGAAAATGAATGGGTAGAAGTTATGGCAACGGAAATGGATCGCGAATTGAGCGCCACTTGTGAAGATATTGTAATACAAGGAGATAAAGCACGATATCATAATTCTTGGCTTGCAGGCGGAACACGTTTGGAATGGAATATGGTGCATTACGATGTGCAGTTGATTGGAGGCGTTGTACTTCACGAAGGAAAAATTGCCGAGATGGCTACGGGAGAAGGAAAAACGCTGGTCGCTACTTTGCCGGTCTATCTGAATGCGTTGCCGGGAAAAGGGGTTCATATTGTTACCGTCAATGATTATTTGGCAAAAAGGGACTCCGAATGGATGGGAATGCTATATCAATTCCACGGATTAAGAACAGATTGCATCGACAAACATCGTCCCAATAGCGTCGAGCGGCGTAATGCATACAAAGCGGACATTACATACGGAACCAATAACGAATTTGGGTTCGACTATTTACGCGATAACATGACCAGCGACCCCGATGAAATGGTGCAACGAAAACATAATTACGCCATTGTCGACGAGGTTGACTCCGTATTGATCGATGAAGCGCGTACGCCGTTGATCATATCCGGACCTACCGCCAAAGGCGATGAACAAGAGTTTGACAATTATAAACCGATTGTCGAAAAACTTTATACCGTTCAAAAAAATTTAGTGACCAAATTATTGGCAGATGCGAAAAATATTCTGAAAGATGAAAACGTCAGCAATGAAGATGAAAAACAAGGCGGAATATTATTGTTACGCGCGCATCATGGTTTGCCCAAGACGAAACCGTTGATTAAGTTTTTAAGTGAACCCGGGAAACGGAGCCTGCTTCAAAAAACTGAAAATTTTTATCTTCAAAATCAAGCAAAAGATATGTACATCATTAACGACGAGCTTTATTTCGTTATTGATGAAAAAAATAATTCTATTGAGCTTACCGAGAAAGGGATCAATTTTGTCAATGAATTGGTCGGCGACGTGGATTTTTACCATTTGCCGGATGTTGGCTCCGAAATAGCCGAAATAGAAAAATTTAATATTAGCGACGCAGAAAAAACAGAACGGAAAAGCGTATTGATGCAGGAATTTTCCATAAAGTCGGAACGCGTACATAGCGTAAATCAACTTTTACGCGCCTACGCAATGTTTGAAAAAGACGTCGAATATGTCATCATAGATAATAAAATTAAAATTGTCGATGAGAAAACCGGACGTATTATGGAAGGCCGTCGTTATTCCGACGGATTACATCAAGCAATCGAAGCAAAGGAAAACGTAAAAGTAGAAGCCGCTACGCAAACGTATGCAACTATTACGTTGCAAAACTATTTTCGGATGTACAATAAGTTAGCAGGGATGACCGGTACTGCAGAAACAGAGGCAGGAGAGTTTTGGAATATCTATAAACTGGACGTAGTAGTAATTCCGACAAACCGTCCGATACAGCGCCATGATAGAGAAGATATTGTCTATAAGACGGCCCGAGAGAAATATAATGCAGTGATTGATGGGATAGAAAAACTTGTCCATGCCGGACGTCCGGTGTTGGTTGGTACCACTTCCGTTGAAAATTCGGAATTATTAAGCAGGATGCTAATGCGAAAAGGATTGAAACATAATGTCTTGAATGCTAAGATGCACCAAAAAGAGGCGGAAATTGTGGCAGAAGCGGGACAAAGCGGAGCTATTACCATTGCGACCAACATGGCGGGACGCGGTACGGATATCAAACTCGGCGTCGGCGTGAAAGAAGCTGGAGGATTGGCGATCATTGGCACGGAACGCCATGATTCTCGTCGCGTCGACCGCCAGTTGCGCGGACGTTCAGGACGTCAAGGAGATCCGGGAAGTTCTCAATTTTTCGTATCGCTCGAAGACGACCTGATGCGGATGTTTGGTTCGGAGCGTATTGCCGGTATTATGGATAGATTAGGATTGAAAGAGGGGGAAATGATCCAGCATCCGATGATCTCAAAATCTATCGAAAGAGCCCAAAAAAAGGTAGAAGAGAATAACTTCGGTATTCGTAAGCGGTTGTTGGAATATGACGACGTTATGAACTCGCAACGCGATGTGATCTACAAACGGCGTCAACATGCACTTTTTGGCGAGCGATTAGCGCTTGATCTTCAAAATATGATCTACGACGTATGTGAAAATTTGATCAGCGAAAATTTGCAGAATCGCGATTACGAAGGGGTTAAATATTCATTATTATCATCTTTGGCTATTGAATCGCCCTTTGATGAAAAAGAATTTTTAGACGGAAAAGTTCACATTCTTACCGATAGATTATTTGACGTTGTTTATCAGGAATATCTGAAAAAACGCAACAGTATCGCAGACCGCGCGCATCCGTTGATCAAGCATGTTTTTGAAAATCAAAAACAATACGAAAATATTTTAATTCCTTTTGTCTACGGGAAAAAACAATATCCGGTCATCGCCAACCTTGCTAAAGCGTATGACAATAAATTGGAAATACCTATGGCGATGGAAAAAAGCGTATCGCTTGCGATCATCGACGACTCTTGGAAAGAGCATCTTCGGGAAATGGACGATTTGAAACAATCCGTTCAAAATGCTTCTTACGAACAAAAAGATCCCTTGGTGATCTATAAGTTAGAGTCTTTCGGATTGTTCAAAAACATGATTCAGACAGTTAACAAAGAGATTGTTACGTTTCTATTACGTTGCGATTTACCCAATATTCAAACCGCAGGCGAAGCCTCCGTTCGTCAAGTCAATAAACAGCAAGCGAAAATGGAGCGCAAAGATATGTTGTCGCAAGCGCATAGCGATACGCAACAAGATCAACGTCAGCATCAACCTATAAAAGTAGAAAAAACTGTAGGCAGAAATGAACTTTGTCCTTGCGGCAGCGGTAAAAAGTTTAAACATTGTCATGGAAAATCATAGTCGACAAGTTGATATCAAATGAACTGAAAAACGCCATCTTGAAAGTTTTTTTGCCATGCAACTGAAAGCGTCGGACTCAATATGCAGAAAGTTATTGATAATTGAAGAAAACAAAGGGTATACCAAAAGAAAAAATAATACTGCGTAGCAGGCAATTTTGATAAAACGATAAAAACTTGTAATACATAATAGGATGAAAACTATTGACGATTTTAATTTTAAAGATAAAAAAGCGATCGTTCGAGTAGACTTTAACGTTCCGTTAAACGATCAGAAAGAAATTACAGACACGGCGCGAATTGATGCGGCAATACCGACCATTAAAAAGATATTAAACGATGGAGGTTCTGTCATTTTGATGTCGCACCTCGGTCGTCCCAAGAAAAATCCCGATGAAAAATATTCATTAAAACCGGTTGTTCTTTATTTAAGTCTCGTTTTAAGAATTCCCATATGCTTTGCGCATGATTGCATGGGAGTTTCGGCGCAAATGATGTCGAAAAATCTCATGCCCGGAGAAGTATTATTGCTCGAAAATCTTCGATTTTATGCCGAAGAAGAGGGAAAAGCGCGTCTTTCGGAAACTGCTACCGAAGAAGAAAAAGCGCTTGCTAAAAAGGAAATAAAGGAAAGACAACGGGAATTTGCCAGACAATTAGCAAACTATGCCGACGTCTATGTGAACGACGCTTTCGGAACGGCGCACCGCGCGCATGCTTCTACGGCAATCATTGCCGATTTCTTTGACGCGCAACATAAAATGTTCGGCTATGTCATGGCTAACGAAGCGTCTAATTTGAATAAAGTGTTGAATCATCCGACACGTCCGTTTCTTTTTATCATCGGAGGAGCAAAAGTTTCCGATAAAATCGCAGCATTAGAAAATATGCTCAATAAAGTGGACGCTATCATTATCGGCGGCGGAATGCAATTTACGTTCATCAAAGCTATGGGAGGAAAAATAGGGAACTCTCTTTGCGAGGAAGAATCCCTATTCGTCGCAAGAGAGATAATCGAAAAAGCAAAAAAAGCGAGCGTTCAACTTCATTTTGCGAGCGACGCTATTATTGCCGATAAATTTGATAATAACGCCGACCGTAAAGAATCTCCAAGCGATGATATTCCTGACGATTGGTTGGGGATGGATATCGGTCTAAAAGCGATAAAAGATTTCTCAGAAGTGATAGAAAACGCCAAAACAATTCTTTGGAATGGACCGATGGGCGTTTTTGAAATGTCTAATTTTGAGAAAGGCACAAAATCCGTTGCTGAAGCGATCGTTCGAGCTACTCAAAAAGGAGCTTTTTCACTCATTGGAGGAGGCGACAGCGTCGCCGCTATCAATAAATATAATTTGAAAGATCAGGTCAGTTACGTGTCGACCGGCGGAGGAGCTATGATAGAGTTTATCGAAGGAAAAACTTTGCCCGGCATTGCAGCGATTGAAAAGGATTAAAATGGCTGTTTCCTCATGGTAATATTTCAAAAATAAGTTTCCCTGACTCTTATTTTTGGCTAAAACATCTTTTGATAACAGCGTTTTCTTTTATGCTGAATATGATTCCATGATTTCCAACTTTGGATGGCCACGTGGTTGCTCTCTTGCATTCCGGTCGTCTCGACCCATTTAACGCCGTTATCGATAAATTTTTGATACAAATTACCCATCATCAGCGCAGGAAGTCCTTGGCTGGCATACTCGGCTTTGACGCCGGTAAGTAATAGATCAACCTCCTCAGGATGTTTCATCGCTTTTTGTATCGGAATAAAGCCAAACGGAAACAATTTCCCTCTTGCTTTTTGCAAAGCTTTGGATAAGGACGGAGCGGCAATGATAAAACCGACCGTCTCATCTTTTCCATCTAAAAAAACATTGACAAATTCTGGCTTTAAAATAGGCATATATTTGTCAATGATGCTTTTAACTATTTTTTCATTAAAACGGAAAGTACTGAATAATCCCTCGAACGCTTCGTTGAAAATATCAAATATTTTAGGAATATAAGGTTCCATCTCTCTCTTAGAAGTAAAATGGACCGTTTGAAAACCGTGTCGTTCTTTAACAATTTGAGAAACCCGCTTTACCTTATCAGGAATGGTTTCCGGCAGCGTAATCCTAAATTCCAGCCAATCTTCTTCCTTCACATAACCGCGTCGTTCAATATGTTTATGGTAATATTCATGATGATATTCCGACGCCATAGACGCAATATGATCAAATCCTTCGATCAAAACGGCTTGGTGATCCAAATTAGAAAAACCCAAGGGACCGTGAATGCCTTCCATCCCTTTATTTTTTATCCACGCTTCGGCGGTATTAATAAGAGCGTCGGCGACATTTTCATCATCAATCAACTCAAAACGGGTAAATCGTCCCATTTTCTTGCCTGTTTTTTTATTCGCAAGATGATGAATAATCGCTCCGATGCGCCCGACAACCTTTCCGTTTTTTTCAGCAATCCAAAAGGCGACGTCGCAAAATTCAAATGCCGGATTTTCTTCCGGAGTAAGCATTTTTAGCTCTCCTTTTTTCAAAGGCGGAACCCAATATGGATTATTTCTATACAATCTATACGGCAGATTAACAAACGCTTTTCTATCGGAATCGGTAAGGATTTCTCGAACGACGATCGACATTTTACAATGATTTTAATCCAACTTCAAAACTGCCAAAAAAGCTTGTTGCGGCACTTGAACATTGCCTATTTGCCGCATTCGTTTTTTCCCTTTTTTCTGTTTTTCCAACAATTTCCGTTTACGGGTAATATCGCCTCCATAGCATTTTGCCGTTACATCTTTCCGGACCGCTTTCACCGTTTCGCGCGCGATGATCTTAGCTCCGATGGCCGCTTGAATGGCTATATCAAATTGCTGGCGCGGGATTAACTCTTTCAATTTTTCGCACATTTTGCTTCCTAAGTTATAAGCGTTATCAACGTGAATCAACGACGACAAAGCGTCCACTTTTTCCCCATTCAGCAAAATATCCAAACGCACCAATTTAGCCTCTTTATATCCGCTCATCGCATAATCAAACGAAGCGTAACCGCGTGAAATACTTTTCAGTTTGTCATAAAAATCAAATACGATTTCGCTTAACGGCATTTCAAAAATGATCTCCGCTCTATTTGTCGAAAAATAGGTTTGCTTTTTTAATTCGCCGCGTTTACCGATACAAAGCGACATAATTGCGCCGATATAATTGGTCACGGTAATAATCGTAGCGGTGATATAAGGCTCTTCAATGTAATCAAGAATAGCCGGATCAGGCATCCCGGAAGGATTGTGAACCTCTACCGTCGTCCCTTTTTTGGTATACGCTTTAAAAGAAACGTTTGGAACGGTGGTGATAACATCCATATCAAATTCCCTATCTAATCGCTCTTGAACGATTTCCATGTGAAGCAATCCCAAAAATCCGCAACGAAATCCAAAGCCTAACGCCATGGAAGATTCCGGCTCAAACGTCAAAGAAGCATCGTTCAACTGCAACTTTTCTATAGAAGCGCGCAAATCCTCATAGTCGGAAGCGTCGACCGGATAAATTCCGGCAAAAACCATCGGTTTAACATCCTCAAATCCTTTAATAGCCTCTTTTGTAGAATTTTGCACATGCGTAATAGTGTCGCCGACTTTAACCTCTTTGGCCTGTTTTATCCCTGAAATAATGTAACCGACATCTCCGGCGCTTAACTCATTACGCGGTTCCAGATTCATCTTCAAGATACCGATCTCATCTGCAAAATATTCCTTCTTTGTATTCACAAATTTGACATGATCGCCTCTTTTCAAAGAGCCGTTGACAATTCGAAAATAAGCGATAATTCCCCTGAAAGAGTTAAAAACAGAATCAAATATCAACGCTTGCAACGGCTCGTCCGGATCGCCTTTCGGCGCTGGAATACGATCTACAACGGCGTCTAATATTTCATCGACGCCAAAACCCGTTCTACCGCTTGCCAAAATGATCTCGTCCTCCCTAACGCCCAATAGATCAATTATTTGATCTTTTACCTCGTCGATCATCGCGCTTTCAACATCCACTTTATTCAATATGGGAATTATTTCCAAATTGTTATCAATGGCCAAATAAAGATTGGAAATAGTTTGCGCCTGAATACCTTGCGTGGCGTCAACGACCAAAAGAGCGCCTTCGCAGGCGGCGATAGAACGCGACACTTCATAAGAAAAGTCAACATGACCGGGCGTATCAATTAAATTCAAGACATAATCTTCCCCGTCGCGACGATACATCATCTGAATGGCATGGCTTTTTATTGTAATGCCGCGCTCGCGCTCCAAATCCATATCGTCCAAAACTTGATCTTGAATATCCCGTTCCGAAACAGTATTCGTCATCTGTAAAAGCCTGTCTGCCAATGTGCTCTTACCATGATCTATATGAGCAATTATGCAAAAATTACGTATTCTTTTCATCAAGCGCAAAGGTAAAAAAAAGTTATATAGAGACTATATCTTTTTCTAAATATTTAAAAGTAAACATGTTATTTATACGTCTTGAAAATAATCTTTGAAACTTTTACAAATTGTAGTTGGACTTTTGCGCCTTCTATCTGTGGCAAAAAGTCAGCCTTTTGATATCAAAAATTTGCTTTTGACATTACACAATGCTAAATCCTCCGTCTACAATAACATGCTGTCCTGTAACATAACTTGCCGCGTCGGAAGAGAAATAGATAATTGTTCCGTTCAATTCTCCTTTTGCGCCGGGCCTCCCTACGGGAGTCAACGCATTATACATATTCAGAAAATCTATAGCTTTGAACAAAGTGTCTTCAGTCATTTCGCTTTCGAATAATCCCGGAGCAATGGAATTAACCGTAATGCCGTCCACTCCGTATGAAGCGGCCATTCCCATCGTCAATCCTGTAACGGCGGCTTTCGAGGTATTATAAACGTGTCTGACCAAAAGAGGAGATTTATCAGCCACGAAGGCGTTGATAGAAGAGACATTTACAATTCTTCCATATTTTTGTTTTCGCATGTGAGGAATAACGTATTTACACATTAAATAGATGCCTTTTACGTTAATATCCATTATTTTGTCCCAATCTTTTTGTTCTAAAGTTTCTACGGATCCGCCGATAGCGATACCGGCGTTATTCAATAAAATATCGATTTTTCCAAAATGATTGAAAACCTCTTCAACAGCGACCTTTACATTTTCTTCATCAGCCACGTCGCACGCTATGGCTATAGCCTTATGTCCGGTTTTTCTAATTCTTTCAGCGACTTCTTCTAATCTCTCTTTTCTTCTTGCTAATAAAGCGACATCTGCGCCCGCTTCTGCATAAGCTACTGCCGCATCTGCGCCAAGTCCGCTTGATGCGCCTGTTACAACGGCAACCTTGCCGGTTAGATCAAATAATTTCATTTTTACTTTATTGGTTTTATAATTAAAAATTGTTAAACGTCAAATTTTCAACAAAAGTATGAATTTTCCACTAAGATAAAACAGCGCTTCGGAATTTGTCCGATAAGAAAAAATATTTTATTTAAAAATAAAAGGGTTTGAGAAAAAAGAATAACCGAAGAGCCCACTTATTTCCTCATTGCGCACATGGTCTGATAACCAAGTATCTCTGGAAGAAATTGATATGATTGATTTTGAAAATCTATTTGACAGAAAAAATGCTGTAGCCCATTGGTCACAAATAAAAATTGCGCGTTCATCGTCATATTGTAACGCGCAATCTGATCAAATCCCGCTTGAGTAATTTTTACTTCAGGAGCTTTACATTCAACAACAAGGAGCGGTTTTGCAAATTGATCAAAAACGACAACATCGACGCGGCGTCGCATATTTAGCGCCGGAATAGAACGTTCAACGTTCATTCTTCCTGCAGGAACATTTTTGTCGTAAATCAAAAAATGAACGACATGCCGGCGCACCCATTCTTCCGGCGTAAGCGCAACAAACTTTTTCCGAATAATATCGAATATTTCAACGCCTCTTTTCGTTTGACGTATTCTGAATTTATATTCCGGAAAATCAAGCCTTACCATTTGCCAAGTATTATGCCGTAATTTTAACGTCAATTTATCTGCGCAAAAATCCGAAAAAAAGCAATACTTTTCTCTCTCCTATCGCAAATATCTCTATATCGATTAAAATTCAGTATGATTTTTGATTGCAATATTATTGAAAATTGAATATTATTCAGTTGGATAGTGCGCCATATTCCGGAGAAGTTTTGTTTATAGATGCTTTTTACATTGCAAGTCTCTTATTATTGTGATAATCAAGATTTTTGTATATTATTTTTTGATATTTAATCCGAAAAAACGCATAATAAATAGGGTAATATTTTTGTTGTATGTATAAAATTCCATGTACCAAATAAAATAATACCGAATGAAGAAAAAAAGTTGGATAATCCTATTGATCGTATTTGCGTTGTTTATTAGCGGTATGATATTTATCCCTCGCTTACTAAAGCAAACAAACGACGAAGACGCAGATCCTGTCGCGTCTGCACCTGCAAAAAACCGATCATTGAACGTAAATGCACAAATTATTACTATTGAAAGTTTGTACGAGAATATCCGCACAACCGGAAGTTTAATGCCTGATGAAGAAGTAGATCTTTCATTTGAAACGTCTGGAAAAATTACAAATATCTATTTTAAAGAAGGTTCCGAGGTAAAACAAGGCGAGCTTTTGGCAAAAGTGAACGACAAACCGCTACAAGCTGAATTAAAGAAATTAGAAGCTCAAATTCCTTTAGCGCAAGATCGCGTTTTCAGGCAACAGACATTATTGGAGAAAGACGCCGTTAGTCAGGAAGCTTACGAACAGGTAAAAACCGATTTGGAAAAATTAAACGCTGATATCGAATTAGTCAAATCGCATTTAGCGCAAACGGAACTACGGGCGCCTTTTGATGGAGTCATCGGATTGAGATTGGTCAGCGAAGGCTCTTATGCTTCTCCAACGACGATTATTGCTCGTCTAACAAAGATAAAACCTTTAAAATTAGAATTTTCAATCAATGAACGATACGCCAACGACATAAAATCCGGAACGCTTTTAAGCTTTACCGTCGAGGGCGATTTGGATGATTATACCGCGTCGGTTTATGCCGTCGAGCCGCAAGTTGATCTGCAAACCAGAACGATGAAAGCGCGGGCGCTATATCCGAATACCAACGGAAAAATGCAACCCGGCCGTTCGGCTTTTATCGAAATTCGCATGCAAGAGATAAAAGATGCTGTTACTGTGCCAAGCGAAGCGGTTATTGCTGAAATGGGACGTTCTATCGCCTATTTATACAAAAATGGAAAAGCGTGGCAGGTGGAATTGGAACGTGGATTAAGGACGGAGTCGCATTTGCAAGTTTTGCGGGGCATTAAACCCTGCGATACATTGTTGGTTACCGGCGTCATGCAATTGAGAGATGGAATGGACGTAGTAATTGATCGTTTTATAGAGTATTAAGAATGAATATCTCAGAAATAAGCATAAATCGTCCGGTACTTTCTACGGTATTTATCTTAATAATTTTATTATTCGGCGCGATCGGATATACCTATTTGGGCATTCGGGAATATCCTAACGTGGATGTGCCGATCATTACGGTTTCGACTAATTATTCCGGAGCCAATGCCGACGTCATTGAAAAACAGATCACGGAGCCGCTGGAACAAAATATCAATGGAATTCCGGGAATACGTTCATTGTCAAGTGTGAGCCGGCAAGGGAACTCTCGTATCACGGTTGAATTTGAGTTGAATATCGACATGGAAACAGCAGCCAACGACGTACGCGATAAAGTTTCACGCGCACAACGTTATCTGCCTCGCGACGCTGATCCTCCTACCGTTTCAAAAGCCGACGCCGACGCCGATCCGATCATGCAAATAACTGTTCAGAGCGAAAAACGTTCCCTTTTAGAATTGAGCGAGATAGCAGATTTAACCATCAAAGAACGGTTGCAAACGATTTCCGACGTGAGCGCCGTAGAAATTTGGGGAGAAAAACGTTATGCCATGCGTCTTTGGCTCAATCCTGATAAAATGGCGGCTTACGGTATTACGCCTATGGACGTTAAATCTGCCATTGATCGTGAAAACGTAGAACTTCCTTCGGGAAGCGTCGAAGGCGACAGAATCGAGTTGAGTATCCGTACAATGGGATTAATGACAAGCCCTGAAGAATTTGACAATCTTATCATTAAAGAAGACCATTTCAATATTGTCCGTTTTCGGGATATTGGAAAGGCCGAATTGGACGCCGAAGATTTGCGCAGCGTATCGAAGAAAAATGGCGTCCCAATGGTCAGCGTCGTAATTATTCCTCAACCCGGAGCTAATCAGATAAATATCTCTGACGAAGTTATGCTGCGTTTGGAACAAATGGGAAAGGATCTTCCGGAAGATGTCTATTTAGATGTTGTTTGGGATAATACCAAATATATTCGCGCTTCCATCAAAGAAGTGCAGGAGACTGTTTATGTCGCTTTTATATTGGTGATACTTATCATTTTTCTTTTCCTGAGAGATTGGAGGGTAACTTTAGTTCCTGTCGTTGTTATTCCGGTATCGCTGATCGGTTCGTTTTTTATCATGTACTTTGCCGAATTTTCAATTAATGTGCTTTCCATGTTAGCCGTCGTACTTTCGGTCGGACTGGTAGTCGACGACGCTATCGTTGTAACGGAAAATATCTATTTGAAGATAGAGAACGGAATGTCGCCGCGAGCGGCGGGGATCGCCGGTTCGAAAGAGATATTTTTTGCTGTAGTATCGACTACAATCACATTGGTGGCGGTATTTTTTCCGATCGTTTTCATGCAAGGAATGACGGGGCGATTATTCCGTGAATTTAGTATTGTGATTTCCGGAGCAGTGATTATTTCCTCTTTTGTAGCGTTGACTTTTACGCCGATGTTGGCGACAAAATTGTTGAAGAAACGGGAAAAACAAAATTGGTTATATCGAAAAACAGAACCTTTCTTTATTTTTCTAAACGATATCTACTCTCGCGGATTGGCCGCCTTTCTAAGATGCAAATGGATATCTTTTCCTGTCATTGCAGTAACTTTAATTGCTGTTTTTTGGTTTTGGAATAATATTCCCAGCGAAATGGCTCCTTTAGAAGATCGTTCGCAGATATCTATCAGCACGCGTGTTCCGGAAGGGTCTACATATGAATATTATAGAGATTATACGGAAGCTATTTCAGAAATGGTCGATTCCTTAGTCCCCGAACACAAATTTAATATTATTCTGGTGCGAACAACGTGGGGATTTATACGGGTTATTTTATCTGATCTTCAAGATCGTCAACGCAGTCAAATGGAAATTGCAGACGCGCTTTCCAACGCTGTCCGAAATCAAACGGCGGCGCGTTCTTTTGTTCAACAGCAATCAACGTTTAGCCGCCGCGGCGGAATGCCGATTCAATATGTTTTGCAAGCTCCTAATTTGGCTAAATTGGAGGAAACGTTGCCCGCCTTCATGCAAAAGGTCAATGAAAGTTCCATGTTCCAAATGGCAGACGTAAATCTGAAATTTACCAAACCAGAGATCCGTCTTGATATAAATCGAGACAAAGCAAGTTTAATGGGCGTGAGTACTTACGATATAGGCCAAACGTTGCAATATGCTTTGAGCGGTCAAAGGATGGGATATTTCTACATGAACGGAAAACAATATCAAATTCTCGGAGAAATAAACCGACAACAACGTAATACGCCGCTTGATTTGAAATCTATCTATGTAAAAGGCGCTATCGGAAATATGATCCAACTCGACAATTTATTGGAACTTCGGGAAGATGTCGCTCCCCCGCAATTATATCGTTATAATCGTTTCACATCTGCTACAATTACTTCGGGATTGGCGCCGGGCGTTACCATCGGCGAAGGATTGGACGAAATGGATCGTATTGCTAAAGAGGTTCTCGACGATACTTTTCGGACTGCTTTAGCAGGCGACTCCAAAGAATTTCGTGAAAGCTCTTCCAGTTTGATGTTCGCTCTGCTTTTAGCCTTGTTGCTGATCTTTTTTGTGTTATCCGCTCAATTTGAGAGTTTTAAGGATCCGTTTGTGATCATGCTAACTGTTCCGTTGGCTATTGCAGGAGCGCTACTGTTCATGTATTTCAGCGGGATAACTATGAACATTTTCAGCCAAATCGGAATCATCATGTTGATCGGATTGGTTGCCAAAAACGGCATTTTAATTGTGGAATTTGCTAATCAACGCCAAGAAGCGGGATTAGGTAAAAAAGAAGCGATACAAGGAGCTTCTGTTCAACGTTTGCGGCCGATTTTGATGACAAGCTTTTCTACCATTTTGGGATTGCTTCCGTTGGCTTTTGCAAGTTCGGAAGGCGCTAGCGGACGTATTGCTATGGGCGTCGCCGTTATCGGCGGAATGTTGATATCTACTTTGTTGACGCTTTTCATCGTTCCGGCAATGTACAGCTATATTTCTACGGACAGAGCAAAAAAGAATAAACTATTACAGGAAGAATAAACGTTTTTATTTTGCAACTACCTGATTAGGTTATCTATGGGAGTTTTATTTAAAATGTTGATTAATACGTATTTAACGAATAGAAAATTGCCAATAAAGTGTTCTTGAACGTCGAAACCATCAAAACATATCGAAAGAATCAGATTCTAAAATCATGAACAAGAACTCCATGATTTTGGTAAAAATGGGCATCGAATAGCGGCTTATTTAAAATTTACTTCTCTTTATTCTTTTGCATATCATATATTTTCAAAAATTGAAAAGTATTATGCGCGTCGAGACGTTTAGTAAGAATAGTTTTTTCCTGACTTTGACACTTGGGTGTCGCAAGGCGTTTTTTAACGTTGAGAATCGCCTATTCGCCATATTTTTTATTTTTATTTCCAAATACTTAATTCTAATGAGGTAAAATTCATTTTGGGTGTCGCATTGTCAAAGTCAGGAGATTCTAAAATCATGAACAAGAACTCCATGATTTTGGTAAAAATGGGCATCGAATAGCGGCTTATTTAAAATTTATTTCTCTTTATTCTTTTGCATAGCATATATTTTCAAAAATTGAAAAGTATTATGCGCGTCGAGACGTTTAGTAAGAATAGTTTTTTCTCTGTCAATCAAATAGATAGTCGGCATGGAAGGGACGTCGTACAACTCCCAATATCCTTGATGCAACGTTCTCGGACCATTTACGACAATCCAGGGTATATTATAATTTTGAATATATGTTTTCATCTTCGTCATACTCGTATCGCTGCAAACTGCATATATTTCGAAATTGTATTGCGCCTTATAATCCCGGTAAAAAGAGAGCAGACTGTCGGTTTCCGTTTTACAATGTCCACAATCCGGATCGAAAAAATAGATTATGACAAAATCAGCGTTGATATTAGACAACGCTTGCAATTGAAAAGAGCTATCTTGGATCACTAAGTTGGAAGCTTTTACGCCGACCATCGATCGCCTTAATTCATCAGCTCTTTTTATCATTCTAGAACGCATAGCAGACGACGTCAACGAAGTGTCGGGAAAATAATAGTTGTCGATAAAGTGGACAAACGCTCTCTCCATCCCCATAATAGGAGAAGATTCCGCAAAATTTGTCGTTTTCCAAATCACATAACGATATGTTTCGACGTTTCCCTTTGCTTTTTCAATTAAGATATTTCCTTCATTAATGAGAGAATCGGGATCAAGCGGAACTAAATTTTTAAAATACCAATCCATCTTTTGCTCATATATCGGCGTATATAACAGCGCATCGTCGCTCAATGACCAATTGTCGAAATAATGCCTTTTGAAATATAAATAATCCTGCCTTTGATCGCTTTCTTTATCGTTTTTGCAAGGTATAATGACCTCTTCTTGCGCTTTCATAAAACGACTCACGAGAAGTTCCGGATCCGAAAAAAATAACTCCAACCGCTTTTCTTGAACAGTTCTCGTCAAATTTTCCAACTGCAAAACCGCCGCCTTTTTCGCTTTCTTTTTTTTACTCTCAACAGCCTTACTCAATACTTCGTCCAATGAGTCTCGCTTTTTTCCGTTCTCAGCTAAAAATTTTATCCACTCAAAAAAATTTTCATTATTTCTTGAATTTTCGACGATCAAACTGTCAATAATAGCTGTTCGAATAGTTTTAAAACTAAAATTTTGATCATTTTCATCAACAAAAAAATCTAACAACCGATTTTGTCCCGCAATGATCGCATACATGCCCGGATGCAACGATGAATCTCCTTGAATCGTTACGATCTCATTATAAACGAAAAGCGTATCTTTTACATAATTGCGTCCGGCATAATGATACGACAGAATAATAGTAGTATCCTGCCAACCTCTCATTTCTATCTCAATATGATGATTTTTCGGTTGAGCAAACGCCGACTCAACCGCCATAAAAAACACATTACATAAAAAAAATAAGGCCTTCATCTCTAAAAAAATGGTTTACGGCAAAAATACTGAATCCTGTATAAAAACAACCTTTTTGAAAATATTTTAGATGAACAAATGTTTAATCGCCTTTTAGGAAACAACTAAGTAATTAGTCGCCGTAATTTTTTATAAGACTCAAAAATTCCCTATCATATCTGTTTCAAAAAATCATTTAAATCATCTTCGTTCGATAAATTCAACTTCTTTTTTATACGGTTACGTTGATTGAATACAGATTGCGTCATAACGCCTAATAAGTTTGATACGTCTTTGATAGATAATCCTATTCTAAAATAAGCGCACATTTTCAAATTTTCTTCGGTCAGGTTGGGAGCAATTGTTTTTAATTTACTGAAAAAATTCGGATGTACATTTTCGAAATGTATTTTGAAATTTTCCCACTCTTTTTTCAATTTGAATTCTTTTCGAATAATTTCATCAATTTTTTCTATTAAATCATCGCTATTATTCCCATGATCTCTATTTTGATCTATTAAGGTTAATATCCTTTTCATTACGTCGTTCTTGTTGGTAAGCGATAATGAAGAAGATGCTAATTGCCGTTCCTTAAGCGAGATGATCTCTTGCTGATACTGCATACGTCCGGAAAGAACATTTGCTTCAAGCTTTTTACGTCGTTTTTGCTGATTAATAAATATGATTGTCAATAATAACAATGATACAACAAGTCCAAATGAAATAATGATAATCGTCATTTGTCTGGTTCGCAGCAATACAGCTTGCTGAGAAACAATCAATTGATTTTCAACTAATTTTGAATAATTAGAGATATACTGTTGATGAACTTTGATAGATTTGTTTTGTTGTTCTTCATGAATAATCGCCAATCTATATCTTTCCAAATAATAAATGGCGCTGTCCTTTTCATGTAACGCCTCAAAGCAAGAAGCTAAACCATAACAAATAGGGCGTAAAAAATAATCTCTATTGTCTTGCATTGATTGTTGATAAGATGATCTGTAATAATCTATAGCCTCTTGATAATTTTCCATCTTTTTTAAATAATCGCCAAAATAAACATTTAAGCCTATTTTTAAGTTATCATTATCAATTTGTTGCATTAATGTGCGCGATCTTTGAAGATAATCATACCCTTTTTTCAAACTATCTATTAACAAATAAGCGTTTGATAGATTTAAGCATATAGTAATTAGTTGATAGTCGTTTAACCTCAATTCCGCTTCTAACAATAAAACATGCAGAGAATCAATAAATTGATCATATTTTTCTTCTTGAGCCAATAAAATATATCTATTTTGCTGTACACGAAAATATTCCAAACTATTTTCTTCGACAAAAATCAATTGATTTGTGAAATATTCATTACTCAAATGAGGCTGATTAATCTCATTGCAAATACTTCCTAATAATCCCATAGAATGAAAGATATAAACGGTGTCTTTCAATTCTTTAAATTGTTTCAACGTCTGTAACAATTCAATAAAGGCTTCTCCATAATTACCGATTCCATAATTATATAATCCAAGAGAATAGTTAAGAAGATTTCTTTCTGTTTTATATAAATGATCATCTAATTTCAATAATAAATTATGAATCTGCTCTTTTAATAGAGTATCTATAATGGAATGTTCGGAATTCAATTTAGCTTCTTTTGCGATACAAATAGCTAACAAGCTTAGACTATCCGAACTACTATAGGCAATTTGATATAATTCATCAATCCATTCCTTGGATTTTTGAAATTGAAAAAAACTATTCTCATCTATATGATGTAAAATAGAATCAAATTCTCTGTTTTGTGCTGAGATAGAAACAGCGCATAAATAGAATAATGATAAATAAGCTATTTTTTTCATCAAAAAGTCGAAGTTTAACAATTATAAATTTTGGCTAAGGTACAATTATTTATAATAAAATAGCGCTGATCTTAATATTTTATTTCCAAATAATCCATTTTTTTTCATCTATTCGTTTACATTGCAGAAATTCCACAAACCCTGGAAAAGTCTCATCTTCAGTAAGCGAATAGTCTAAAAAAGATAGTGTTACATTGGTGTTGACAACCATATCGACTTCCATTTCCGTACTGGGAAAATGAATTTTAAAAATATCGCATTCTTTTGCATTTTCAATTGATATTTCGTTGATTATAATGGAGTTATTATTCAGTTCCCATACTATAACGATCTTTCCATTAAAATAATTCTCCGAATCAAAAAGAGCGTTATCCTCAAAGGAAACATTCATTTGTGCTTGTCCGAATATAACAAGCGACAAAAACATTAAACCGATTATTAAACTGATTTTTTTCAACATAACTTTAGCTTTTCTATTAATAGATTATTGAACTAATTTTCAACGGTTAGGGGAAGCGTAAACAAGGCCGCTTTCGAAGATAATAAGAATTTTCAAAAAAATTATTCCGTGTGTATGCAGCCTTGTACGCTTTTTTATATTAACATAGCTTGAGGACTTCATTATTTAAGTATTCATCTTTTTTTCTAAAAATGTGCTAAATAGCTTCATAATTTTAACTTAAATTTTTGTTTCCTTTTCTATTTTTAGAGCGTCAAAAATTCTTAAATTATTTTATATAAAGATAATAGGCCTGCACATGAAAACCAAAAAAAACACCTAATCAAATACTAATCATTAAAAATTTTATATTGCTTATAATCAACAATATAAAAAATCATACTTTTTTCCTATAAAAAAATAAGGGGAAAAATCGTCACATTTTATCCAAAAAATTGACAAATTAAATTCTTAAATGCTAATAAGAATTTTTCTTGTCTATTAAACTACGGCAGTTAAAATAGTCGGCGCTTACCAGTTGTTTGAAATACAAAACGACTCTTTCGATCTCGTCAGATGCTACGCTCTTCAATATACCAACAAGCGCTTCGTAATGATTGATCTTTTTCAATCCATCCGAGAAGTCGTTTTGAGATATTTGCCGTCAACAACGTACCGTCGATTAAAACGCGCACTTCGATCATCGTCGTTTCAATTCTCTACGCCAAAAGAACAGGCTTTATTTTATAGGTATAAAATAAGTCGCTGCAAAAAAGAAAGAAATCACTCCGAAGGCACGCCGCCATAGAACCTATTATTGGATATTTGAAATCAAATCATAGATTTGAAAAAAAATTCTATAAAGAAATACAAGGAGACAGGATAAATGTATTATTTCATTACTTTATATCCCATTTTTAATTTCAAAAAAAATGGCGAATGGGTAAAAAAGTCTTTTCCTCTCCTTTACTTTCATTTTTTAATCCTTGATACTAAATGACAAAGCATATTCTAATCCTTACCTTGTATTAATATCAAGATACTATTCAACTTTTTAAGGGACGACTAAATATAAGAGACCTCTTATTTTATTTAAGCCGCTAACTTTTTATCGGTATTTTTTCGATCCTTTTCTGGTGTCTTCCTCTCTCAAATTCCGTATTTAAGAAATTATCAACCATCTGCAAAGCTTCTTTTTCAGAGATAAAACGTCCGCTCATCGCTAAAATATTGGCGTCGTTATGTTGTCGGGATAATTTTGCCAATTCAGGAGAGCAACACAAAGCGCATCGAACATAAGGATATTTGTTGGCCGTTATGCTCACTCCTATTCCCGATCCGCATAAAATAACGGCTTTTTTTATTTTTCCGTCGTTTACATCCTTTGCCAACGGATGAATAATGTCGGGATAATCAACCGGCTCTTCCGAAAAAGTTCCATAATCTTTCACTTCATATCCGAACGATTGGAGATATTTCTTTACCGTCTCCTTCATCTTAAAAGCGGCATGATCCGATCCTACTGCAATGATTCTATCCATTTTTCAATATTTTTTACGATAAAATTTGTTGTTACAAACATTGTTAATAACCCTCCAAAAATACTACTTTTCATTTTCGCGAAAATGAATTGAAGCTAAATATTTTAAACAAATCGCAAATATTTCATATTTTACATATATTATTGATTATAATCATATTACAAAATAATAAACATTCTCAAAAATCACTTGTTCACAATTTTGTCACTACATTTTTATCAAAATTTATCATCGACTTTTTTAAGACGATGTCAACAAAATTTCGAAAATTTCAAAAAATTTTTTCTTTTTAACATCGAATATATTTATCAATTGTTGATTAATGTTAATTTTGCACTGTTCAAAAAGTTACATAGTGTATAAAGTGTAAGAAATCTTTGATAAAAATAATCGAATAATTTTGGCACAATATTGTTACAAAGTTTTTAACCGGTTTCAACAAACATAATCATTGCTTCTTATTATCTTTTAAAAAATATACATTTAAATCAAGTGAAAAGTAAAATGTTGATAAATGAAATTTTGGAGCTTAAAAAAAGCAAGAACGCATTGATTTTAGCTCATTATTATCAGGAAGATGAAATTCAGGATATTGCTGATTTTATTGGCGACAGTTTAGCCTTGGCAGACAAAGCGCAGAATGTTGATAACGATATTATTGTTTTTTGCGGCGTTCATTTTATGGCTGAAACGGCGAAAATATTGAATCTTGATAAAAAAATATTGCTACCTGATTTAGAAGCCGGTTGTTCTTTAGCAGATTCTTGTCCTGCCGATCGGTTTAAAGAATTTAAAAAGAATTATCCGGACCATTTTGTAGTTTCATATATCAATTGCACAGCTGAAATGAAAACGCTTTCGGATTTGATTTGCACTTCTGGAAACGCTGTTCAGTTGATTAATGCTCTTCCCAAGGATTTGAAAATTATTTTTGCGCCTGATAAAAATTTAGGAGCTTATGTAATGGAAAAAACGGGAAGAGAAATGGTTTTGTGGAATGGAACTTGTCATGTGCATGATCAATTGAAAACAGAGTATGTCATTAATTTGAAAATGCAATATCCCGACGCTAAAGTTGTAGCTCATCCAGAGTGCGACGGTCCCGTACTGGCTTTAGCTGATTTTATCGGTTCTACCAATGCAATGTTAAAGTATGTGAAACAGAATGAAAACAAGCAATTTATTGTCGCCTCCGAAACGGGAATTTTATATCAGATGCAAAAAAATAATCCGAAAAAAGAATTTTATGTTGTTCCAGTAGATGAAACTTGTGCTTGTAATGATTGTAAATATATGAAATTAAATACGTTAGAAAAAATTCGTAACTGTTTGAGGGATGAAAAACCTCAAATATTTCTTGACAGAGAGACAATAAAGAGAGCAAGAAAGCCGTTAGAACTGATGTTGGACATATCTAAGGAATTGAGAATCATTTAATTTATATAAAAATAACATGAGAAAGATTTCTTTTAATCTTTCCAAAAAAGATTAAAAAAATATTTTTGTCAACGATTTAATTTTTTTTTAGCTTACATATAAACTGTTGATATTTAATTTATTATATCTAAAATAATTCTTTTTTGGTAAAAAGTTTATTAGGGTATGATAAAATGCTTTAACTTTGCGCCCTGAAATTTTAAAAAGTAGAAAATTATGTCAGACATTACTGCAAAAGTAAAAGCTATCATAGTTGATAAGCTTGGTGTTGATGAAAACGAAGTAGTTAATGAAGCAAGCTTCACAAACGATCTTGGAGCAGATTCGTTAGACACCGTTGAACTGATTATGGAATTTGAAAAGGAATTTAGCATTTCTATTCCGGATGATCAAGCTGAAAAAATTTCCACAGTAGGAGACGCAATTACCTACATTGAAAACAATTCAAAATAATTAATTTCATTTTATGAAGTTAAGAAGAGTTGTAGTAACAGGTTTAGGGGCGCTAACTCCAATTGGTAATAATCTTGCGGAATATTGGCAAGGTCTTATTGATGGAGTTAGCGGCGCCGACTTGATTACAAAATTTGATGCTTCAAAATTTAAAACGCGTTTTGCTTGCGAGGTAAAAAATTTTGACGTCAATCAATTTATGGATAGAAAAGAGGCGAGAAAACATGATCCATATTCTCAATTTGGAATGGTTTCCGCCCATGAGGCATATTTGGACGCAAATCTTGAAAACGTAAATTTAGATCTTGATAGAGCGGGGGTTATTTGGGCGTCGGGAATAGGCGGCATTCAAACTTATCAAGAAGAGCTAACTTCTTTTGTACAAGGAGATGGAACGCCGAGATTCAATCCTTTTTTTATTCCAAAAATGATATCCGACATTTGCGCGGGACACATATCTATTCGATATGGATTTAGAGGTCCTAATTTTGCTACTGTTTCGGCGTGCGCATCGTCGGCCAACGCTATTGCCGATGCGATTAATTATATTCGTTTGGGAAAAGCGGATATTTTTATTTGCGGCGGATCGGAAGCGGCCGTGACGATTATGGGCGTTGGAGGATTTAATGCCATGCATGCGTTATCTGCTCGTAACGACGATTATAAAACGGCGTCGCGTCCTTTTGATAAAGATCGCGATGGATTTGTTATCGGCGAAGGAGCGGGCGCATTGATCGTAGAAGATTTAGACCATGCGTTAAAAAGAGGAGCTAAAATATATTGCGAGATAGTGGGAGCTGGTTTGTCGGCCGACGCTTATCACATGACGGCGACGCATCCGGAAGGTTTGGGAGCAAAAAAAGCAATGCAAGAAGCTATTAACGATGCAGGATTGAGTTTGGAAGATGTCGATCATATTAATACGCATGGAACATCGACTCCCGTGGGCGATCCTTCCGAAGCAAAGGCTATCCAAGATCTTTTTGGAGATTATGCAAAAAATATCTACGTGAATTCTACAAAATCAATGACGGGACATCTTCTTGGAGCGGCAGGAGCCATTGAAGCAATAGCGACAATTCTTGCTATTAACAAAGGTATCATACCGCCAACGATCAATCATTTTACGGATGATCCGGAAATTGCTCCGTTGAATTTTGTTTTTAATGAAGCGCGTAAAGCAGTCGTTAACGTCGCTTTAAGCAATACTTTTGGCTTTGGAGGACATAACGTATCCGTTGCTTTCAAAAAGTATCAATAAAAATTCGCGGTTTTGAGGAAAAAGATTTTTTCCGGAATTTCTGAAGACAGAGAATTAAATTTAGCTATAAGGAATATTTTTGGGTTTATACCTGAAAATATTTTTTTATATAAACTGGCGTTTCGTCATCGTTCGGCTCCGATTGAAGTAAATTTTGGAATAAAAGTATCCAACGAACGATTAGAATATCTTGGCGACGCTATCCTCGGAGCTATTGTGGCCGATTATCTTTTCAAAAAATTTCCTTTGAAAGACGAAGGTTTCTTGACGGAAATGCGTTCCAAAATCGTCAACAGGGAACAGCTTAATAAATTAATCGTAAAGCTCGGCTTGGAACGTTTTATTCAATTTTCAAACGATCAGGCTTCTATGCCTAAGAATCTTTATGGCGATGTGTTAGAAGCTTTTATAGGAGCTTTATATATTGATAGAGGATATGATCTTTGTAAAAAAGTTGTTATAAATCGAATTATAAAAGTTCATTACGACGTCGACGATCTTATCTCAGCGCAACATAATTATAAGAGTCGTTTATTAGAATGGTCGCAACAAGAAAAGAAAAAATTGGAATTTAAAGTTTCGGATATTCCTTATAAGAGCAACATTAAACAATATAAAGTTGAAATATTTATCGACGAAGAACCTTATGCTTCCGCTATTGATTTCACAATAAAAGGCGCCGAAAAATTGGCTGCCGGAAA
This sequence comes from Bacteroidales bacterium, assembly GCA_031254805.1. Taxonomy (GTDB): domain Bacteria; phylum Bacteroidota; class Bacteroidia; order Bacteroidales; family WRLA01; genus WRLA01. The sequence goes on along the minus strand of JAIRTP010000049.1, from coordinate 64,505 downwards.
GACGTGGGAAATGTTGGAGAAATAAGGACTGCGAGACTTCACTTTTTTAACTGCGAAGGCGTTCAAAGAATGCACAAAAGGTTGCATCATGAAGCGTCTCCGAAGGAGGCGAATGTGAATAACCTTGTACTTTGATTGCTCCAAGCATGTTTTTTACCTAACCTTGGATAAAAAAATAGCACTTGTAAGTTGAATAGGGGATTTATTGAGAAGAGCGGCAATAAAAAGCCGTTCGGGTATGTTAATGATTCCTGTAATATATTTCTGTATAATATGAAAAAAAAGGCAATTATTGTGTTGACGACGGCGATGTTTTTCAAGTTAAATTGAGTCAATCAGTCTCTTCCGAAGAGGCATATTTTCCCGAAATAAACGACGCGATGGTTTGTCTTTATATAAACGGGCAAGTTGTTGATACGCTGAGAAATGAAGGCGATGGATTTTATTATTCCAACATTACGGCGCAGTCGGGCAATCAATACGAGATAAAAGTCGTTTCGGAGAAATTTCCTGAGGTTTCTGCTTCCGAAAATGCCGAAATTGTTGTCTGTTTCAGAGCCGAAAAGCGTACCGTCGGACCATATGTTGTATCGGCAGATATTGACGTTTCAGGGCGATGCGACGGGAGACGATTTCTATGAGACAATATTGTCCGGTTTATGAGTTCTCCGAGGATAATTATTGGGAAATTGTGGGATATGAATTGAGAAATATCGACATTTACACTTACGATCCGATTGTAGAGAACGAGAGACAAAGCGACGAGACTTATAATTCCATCGTTTTTTCGGGAGCGTCGGTGGGCGGGGAAACGAAGTCGATAGAGATCTATTTTTACGCCTCCTATAATTCTGATTTGGAAGAGGAAGGAGAGAGCGAGAAAATATATATACATTTTCGAAAGATTTCGAAACATTATTACAACTTTCAACGTTCGTTGAAAGAGTATTTTTATTCGAGCGGAGATTTTTGGACGGTCGGCGCCGACCCTTATATTCTTTATAACAACATTAAAAACGGCTATGGAATTTTCGCGGGTTACGCGGAGGTAGTCGACAGTACGCAGATATTTATAGAATGGTAAAAATCAGCATATTATTTTTTATTTGCCTCTCCCCTATTGCGGCGCTTTTCTCACAAAATCGTTTAATTATCAGTGGATACGTGGAAGATGAAAAGATGGGAGAGCGATTGCCCAATGTGACGGTTTACGACGTTATTTCGAAAAAAGGCGTAGTGGGAAACGTCTACGGATTTTACAGTTTTAGTTTTGCGGCGGGCGATTCCGTGGCATTAGTTTTCTCCTATGTGGGATATTATCCGCAACAGATTTTAAAACGCATCGACAAAAACGAGACTGTGAAATATTCAATTGAAACCGGATAATGTTTTAACCGAAGTCGAGATAATCGCGGAGGCGTATGAAGCGCCGATTAATCGGCGCGATGAAATCGGCGTTTTATCTATTCCGATGAAACAGGTGCAGATGTTGCCCTCATTTGGCGGCGAAAGCGACGTTTTGAAAGCGTTGCAATTGATGCCGGGCGTGTAGTCGGGCGGCGAAGGAAACAGCGCGTTGTATGTGCGCGGCGGCAGTCCCGACCAAAATCTGATTCTTTTGGACGACGTTCCGCTCTATTATGTGAATCATTTGGGCGGATTCGCCTCAATCTTCAATACCGACGCTATTAGCGCCGTAAAATTGATTAAAGGCGGTTTTCCGGCGCGATATGGCGGCCGCTTGTCTTCCATTATGGACGTGAGGATGAAAGAGGGCGATATGAACGAATATCACGGCGCTTTTTCCGTCGGATTGTTGTCGGCGAAACCTTCCGTCGAGGGACCGATTATTAAAGGGAAAACTTCCTTTATTGTTTTATACCGAAGGATGTTGTACGACCTTCTGATGTACCCTGTTTCGAGATTATTTATGGACGGAGTGGGCTTTGGTTATCATTTCTACGATTTGAATGCCAAAATAAACCATCGTTTTTCTGAAAAAGATCGGTTGTATCTTAGTTTTTACTCCGGCGACGACCGGTTGAGGATGAAGGGAAAAGAACGTTATATAGAATCATCGCAGGACAACAAAGTGCGATGGGGCAATTTGACGACTTCGTTGCGTTGGAATCATCTTTATAACAACAAATTATTCAGCAACGCAACGGTCGCTTATACGCAATATCGGTTTTTGACGGACATCGAACAAAAAGATATTTACTTCTCTTATCATGAGAAGTTTAACTCCGGCATCAACGATTGGAGCGCCAAGATGGAGTTTGAATACTTTGCCGCGCCCGCTTACAAGCTTTCGTTTGGCGGCGATGTCGTGTATCACACTTTTACGCCGAGCGACAGTTCTTACAAGATTGTCGACCAAAAATATGGAAATTATTCTACCAATACATGGGAATCGGCGCTTTTTGTGGAAAACGAATTGAAATTTGGAAGCGTTTTCTCTTCAAATATCGGGTTGCGTGGCAGTTCGTACGCAGTAAATGGAAAGAGTTTTTTCTCTTTAGAACCGAGGATTTTAACCAATTTTCACCTGACTAAAAACCTCTCGTTGAAAGCCTCTTTTGCGCAGATGCAGCAAAATGTCCATATGCTAACCAACTCCGGAATGGATATGCCGGTTGATTTATGGCTACCGGCGACTGACGAAATCATTCCGTCGAAATCGACACAATATGCGATGGACTTTGCACAGTCGCTTTTTAAGAATCAATACGAGCTAAGTATTGAAGGGGTTTATAAGAAAATGAATAATCTCATTGCTTATAAATCGGGCGTCAACGCTTATGAAATCAGCGCCGATTGGCAGCAAAGAGTGGAAAAAGGCGGCTCGGGAGAATCGTACGGGATAGAGTTCTTGGCGCAGAAAAAGATGGGTAAAATCACGGGATGGGTCGGCTACGCGCTTTCGCGAACGACAAGACAGTTTGCCAATATCAATGACGGTAAAAAATATGACTACAAATATGACCGCAGGCATGATATCAGCGTGGTTTTCATGTATCAAATCAAGGAGAACATCGATGTTTCCGCGACGTGGGTCTATGGAACGGGTTCGGCTTTTTCGTTGCCGGTCGGACAATACGAGATAATAAACCCCGATAATCCCGATCATTACACGACGCAAAATATCTACGACGGCGTCAACTTCCATAAACAGAAAAGACGCGGTATCAGAACATGGAATGTAAGCATCTACAACGCTTATAACTGCCAGAATCCTTATTATTACTATTTCTCACACGATTCGTACCTCGACCCGAACACAGGAGAACGCCTAGAAACCCGAAAAACCAAGCAGACGAACCTTTTCCCGATCATTCCTTCGGTGAGTTATAGTTTTAAGTTTTGATTTGAATCTCCCGCAGAATTCGCAGAAACTACAGAAAAACAGTATATATTTCGCCTTTGACAAAAATTTCAGCAATTTACTCACGATTTCTTCGATTATTGTTAAAGGGGTTTGTGAAACTTTGTTTTCTGCGGGGAATAAAAAATTCGTGAGCATATATAACAATCTGCGTTATCTGTGTGCGCCTTTTTTACCCAAAATTAGAAATCATAAAAATTCGTACCTTTGTAAGTTCATTTGCGAAGAAGTATTATGGAGAGCAGTTATCAATTATTATTACGGAAGTTAAATGAGTTTATCCGCCGGTACTACAAGAACGAGTTGCTGAAAGGAACTATTCTTGCAGTAGGAACGGTAGGTATTTTCTTCTTGATATTCATATTATTAGAATATTTTGGACAGTTTGGAACGACGATTCGAACGATATTCTTTTGGTCGTTTATAGCCATTGTTTTGGCGGTTATTGTTCGTTGGGTCGGCATGCCATTGTTCAAATTGTTGCATATTGGAAAAACGCTCACTTATGAGGAAGCCGCTAAGATCATTGGAAATTATTTTGAAGAGGTAAGCGACGTTTTGTTGAATACCCTGCAATTGAAAAACAATCAGGAAGCGACCGCTTCCCAAGCGTTGATCGAGGCAAGTATCGACCAAAAGATCAAACATCTCAAACCGATTCCATTTAAATTAGCAATAAGCTATAAATCAGCGATTAAATATTTGAAATATGGCCTGCCGCCGATAGCGGTATTGTTGTTTTTATTCCTTTTCAATCCTGCCGTCGTCACCAAACCGGCTGAACGAATTGTGAAATATAGCGAAAATTTTATCCCCCCTCCCCCATTCCAATTTGAGATTTTAAATAATGAATTGAAAGCGATTCAATCGGAAGATTTTGAATTGGAAGTGAAAGTAACTGGCGAAATACTTCCGGACGAAGTATTTATCAATTGGAACAATATGTCGCACAGGATGAAAAGTATTGCGGCTAACTGCTTTTCCTATCGTTTTACCAATCTTCAGCGCGATATACGGTTTCATATCTCTGCCGGCGAGGTTGCCGGAGAAATCTATATGTTGGAAGTAGCGACTAAACCTCAATTGGTTAGTTATGAAACGGTTATTACTTATCCGTTATATACCGGATTAAAAAATGAAACGCGTTCGAATAATCCCGATATTATTGTTCCCGAAGGAAGCTTGGCGACATGGAATTTTTATACGCAGGATTCTAAATGGTTGATAATCAATGATAGAGAGGAGCAAAGATTGGAACCTCAACAAGGGAATCAATTTGTTTATCAATCAAAAATTACCGGCGATATTTTGTTGAAAGTAACGGCGGCCAATCAAAATATTTCTAGTAAAGATACTGTTTTTATTTCGGCGAAGGCTATTGCCGACGCTTATCCGATGATTGTAGTTGAGCAGCGGCAGGATTCTGTTTATGATCAACGTCTCTATTTTCGAGGAATGATTGAAGACGATTACGGATTTTCACAGCTCCTTTTTGTGGTTAATCGCGTTGTCGGGCAAAACGAGGAAGTTTTACATCGCGATATTATTTTGATCAACAAGACGCTGAACCGTCAGGATTTTTTCCACTTTGCAAATCTTCCCGATTTGGGGGTTCAAGACGGAGACGAAATTTCATATTATTTTGAAATATTTGATAATGACGGAATTCATGGTCCGAAATCGACGAAATCACAAATATTGTATTACAAAGCTCCTACTTTAGAAGAGATTGAGCAAGCGACTAATCAAAGTAACGAAAATATTCGTTCTTCGCTTGACGATGCTATGAAAGCGGTGCAAGATATTCAACAAGAGATAGATAAGTTAAAAAAAGATCTTCTGCAAAAAAAGACGGCGGAATGGGAAGATAAAAAACGGATGGAGGAGATTCTGAAAAAGCAAGAAGAGACGGAGCAATTGTTGAATCAGATTAAACAAGAAAATTTTGATAAAGCGCGTAAAGAGGAGCAGCATAAGCAAATTGACGAAGATATTCTTAATAAACAGCGGGAGTTGGAGAAACTTTTTGATGAACTGATGAACGATGAAATGCGCAAGATGTTTGACGAAATGCGCAAGATGATGGATCAGATAAACAAAGAGGATATGCAAAAAGCGTTGGATCAAATGAAACTTTCTAATGAAGAGATATCCGAACAATTGGATCGTAATTTGGAACTTTTCAGGCAGTTGGAATTTGAGAAAGATCTCCGCGAATCCATAGAGGCGTTGGAAAAATTGGCCGAAGAACAACAAAACCTTGCCGAAGAGACGGAAAAAGCTTCAAAAGATCAAAAGGAAGAGCTTCAAGAGAAACAAGAAGATCTGAATAAACGTATGGAAGAACTCTCGGAAAAATTGGAAAAGATGGAGCATAGAGATAGAGAGCTGTCGAAGCCAAACAAATTTGAAACTCCTCGTGAAGATCAAAAAGAAGCCGAAGAATCAATGAAAGACGCTTCGGATAAGTTGAACGACGGGAAAAATAAAAAAGCTTCCGAATCGCAAAAAAAAGCCTCTGAGAAGATGAAAGAGATGGCGCAAAAATTAAGCGCATTTGAATTGAATATGAATACTGCCGGACTGGGAGAGGATATTGAAAATCTTCGTCAAATTTTAGAGAATTTATTGCGCGTCAGTTTTACTCAGGAAGATTTGATAGAAAATGTAAAAAGCGTAAAAACCGCCGATCCTCGTTATTTGGAAGTTGTTCGGAATCAGCATCAATTGAAAGATGATTTCAGAGTTGTGGAAGATTCTTTGAAAGCATTGGCAAAGCGTCAAATGATGATCGGTTCGATGGTTTATGGAGAGTTGAAAGAGATTAATTATCAATTTGGCGAGACGTTTAAATATTTGGAAGATCGGAGAGTGTACGACGCTGGAACCAATCAGCAGAAATTGATGACGTCGGTCAATAATCTTACTTTAATGTTAGATGAATCGCTTCGTAATATGCAACAACAACAATCGGCATGCGAGAACGGGAATTGTTCAAGCCCGGGCAACAAGCCGGGGCAAAAACCTGGTGAAGGAAACGCCAAAACAATGCGACAATTGCAAGAGCAACTCAATCGACAATTGGAAGATCTTCAAAAACGTTTGCAAGAAGGGGAGAAGCAAGGCGGTCAAAATCCCATGTTGTCTCCGGGAGGAATGAGCGAACAGTTGGTTCGTTCTGCGGCGCAACAACAAGCGATTCGCGAGATGATGGAAGAATATATGAAAGAGTTGCAAGGAGAAGGATATCAGATTGGCAACGACTTGAGAAATGCTGCAAAAGAGATGGAACAAACAGAAATAGATATTATCAATAAAAAGATAACGCAGCAAACCTTGCAACGGCAAAAGGATATTGTTACGCGACTGTTGAGATCTGAAAAAGCTGAATTGGAACGCGAAGAGGATAAACGGCGCGAGTCGACCGAAGCAAAAGATCAAAAATATAGCAATCCGGAAGATTTCTTCTTTAACAAAAAGAATCAACAAGGGATCAGAGAGTCTGTAAAAATGGCTCCTGCGGAGTTCAAGCCATATTATCATAAAAAGACAAACGATTATTTATATAGCGTAGATTAATATTTTTAAAAATATATTTATGACTTCAACGGTTACTTTTTTTGTCGAAGATATTGATTTTAAACTCTCTGATAAGATGAAAATCAGGAGATGGCTTCGCAAGATAATTATTGAGGAGGGATATAAAACGGGAGAAGTCAACTATATTTTTTGTTCCGACGAATATCTTTCAAAGTTGAATCTGCAATATTTAAATCATAAAACGCTCACGGATATTATTACATTTGATTATAGCGAGCGCAATATCATTTCAGGAGATATTTTTATTAGTATTGAGAGAGTTAGAGAAAATGCTGTGAAATTTGCCGCCTCCGTGCAAGAAGAATTATTACGAGTTATAGCGCATGGCGTTTTACATTTATGCGGATATAAAGATAAAAGCGAAGAAGAGCAAAAGCTAATGCGTCAAAAGGAAGATGAAAAACTAATTAACTATCAGAATATCAATGAATAATATAATTGTTTCACGTGAAACAATCATGATTTATGTTTAAATTATACGACGTAATTGTAGTAGGAGGGGGGCATGCCGGTTGCGAAGCCGCAGCCGCGGCCGCTCATATGGGCAGTTCTGTTTTATTAATATCAATGAATTTGGCCGCTATCGCAGTTATGTCCTGTAATCCTGCTATGGGAGGCATTGCTAAAGGGCAAATTGTACGTGAAATTGATGCGCTGGGCGGACTTTCAGGAATCGTAACCGATAAAACGATGATACAATTTCGAATGTTGAACAGATCGAAAGGCCCTGCCATGTGGAGTCCCCGGGCGCAAAGTGATAAAAGACGTTTTTCTCATGAATGGCGATGTCAATTGGAATCTATTCCGAATTTGGACTTTTGGCAGGATGCCGTGACGGATATTTTAACGGAGAAAGATCGAGCGGTCGGCATAAAAACTGCCTTAGGAATCGAAATAAAATCTAAAACGGTAATTCTGACAAATGGAACTTTCTTGAATGGGAAAATACATATCGGTTTAAAAAGTTTTACGGGTGGAAGGCTTGGAGAGCAAGCCAGTTTCAATTTGACCGAAAACTTGCAACAATTGGGTTTTGAATCGGCAAGATTAAAGACCGGAACGCCTGTTCGCGTGGATGGTCGTTCCATTGATTTTTCTAAAATGCAAGAACAAAAGGGAGATGAAAATCCGGGAAAATTTTCTTTTACTAATGTGCCGAAATTGACGAGACAACGCAGTTGCTGGTTAACTTGGACTAATGAAGAGGCGCATGATATTTTACGTACGGGATTTGAGCAAAGCCCGATGTTTACGGGAAGGATAAAAGGAACGGGACCTCGTTATTGCCCCTCTATTGAGGATAAGATTAATCGTTTCGCAGATAAAAACAGGCATCAACTTTTTATAGAGCCGGAAGCTTGGGACACGCAAGAATATTATATAAACGGATTTTCTTCCTCTTTGCCGGAAGAGATTCAATTTAAAGCGTTACGAAAAATTCCGGGAATGGAACATGCTCAAATTATGAAACCGGGTTATGCAATAGAATATGATTATTTTTCGCCTACGCAATTGACTGCCGCGCTTGAAACAAAATTGATCAAAGGGCTTTATTTTGCCGGACAAATTAATGGGACGACCGGTTATGAAGAAGCGGGAGCGCAAGGATTAATGGCGGGGATTAACGCTCATCTTGCCATACGGGAAAAAGAGCCTTTTACGCTTTTAAGATCGCAAGCTTATATTGGCGTTTTGATTGATGATTTGATCACAAAAGGAGTGGATGAGCCGTACAGAATGTTTACTTCGCGCGCCGAATATCGTATTTTACTGCGACAAGATAATGCAGATTTTCGCTTGACAAAGCTTGGATATGATATTGGATTGGCATCGGGAGAGCGTATGAAAAGAGTGGAACAAAAACAGTCGAATGTTGAGCAAATTATTCGTTATGCAAAGGAGGCGATCGCAGCTCCCGAAGAGATCAATTTATATTTGGAAGAGAGGGGAACGCCTGTGATAACTCAAAAAATGAAAATTGCTTCTTTGTTAGCGCGTCCGCAAGTTGAGATAGAAGATTTGCCTCATCGGTTAAGAGATTTTTCTCAATTTTTGAAAGGAATAGGAGAGGAGTTGGATGAAGAACTCTCCGAAGCAGGAATTTTATTAAAATATGACAGTTACATTTTACGCGAACAAGAAACGGCGGAGCGATTATCAAAGATTGAATATTTGCGCTTAAAATCGGAGTTCGATTATTACGCGATTTCGACGCTTTCTTATGAAGCGCGTGAAAAGTTGACGAAATATAGACCGCAAACATTAGGACAAGCTTCGCGAATCAGCGGCGTAAGTCCCGCAGATATTGCAGTGTTGGCGATATACCTCGGAAAAGGAGCAGGAGGCCCAAAAGATTGATCAATTTCTTTCAAGAAAAGACCTTTCTTTAAATTTCCTTATAAATTTTCGATTTCCGCCATTTTATAGGCTTTGCGAGGAAAACTATGGGGAACATTAAGAAATGTGCTTAAATCGCATTTATGAAGGCCATTTTTTTGATGTTTTTACTGAAAAAATAAAAGTCTTTATGTGTTGCGCTTTTTATATAATTATTTTCTCATAAAAATAGCGCAAAAAAATAATTAAAAAATGCGATTTAATATTTCAAGTCTTCATTGAAATTTTAAGTTTAATAGAAAAATAGATATATCATATCATATGCGAACTTTCATGAATATTTCAGCGCTTGCAAATAGCGCGATAGTTAAAATAACATGAAATGAATAAAAAATAATGGATAGTGAATAGTTGAGCTAATTCTCTTAAATACAATAGAAAATAGAATTGTTTCACGTGAAACAATTCTATCGGCGGTTATTCCAATGTGAGAATTTTATCAAGAATGGATAAAACTTGATCAACATTTTCAACCTGCATTAATTCGATACGATAGGGCTTTATTCCGGAAATTCCTTTAAAATAGTGAGCATATTGTCGTCGCATTTCAAAAATAGCGCTGCGTTCGCCTTTTTCATAAATTTCTTCTAGCAAATGTTTACGACAAAGCGCCGCTTTTTTTGCTAAAGAGAGCGGAGGAAGTAACGTTCCTGTTTTGATAAAATGTTTTGTTTGAGTAAAAATATAAGGATTTCCGATAGCGGCGCGTCCGATCATAATGCCGTCGACATGATATTTTTCCTTCATTGCTAACGCAATTTCGGGAGAAGTAATATCCCCGTTGCCAAAAATAGGAATTTTTATGCGCGGATTTTCTTTTATTTTTCCGATTAAAGTCCAATCTGCTTTTCCTTTATATAATTGTGAACGCGTTCTTCCGTGAATGGTCAACGCTTTTATCCCTGCGTCTTGGAGCCTTTCAGATAATTCGACGATTGGTTTATTACTCTCATCCCAACCTAATCTTGTTTTGACGGTTACGGGAATATTTACGGATTTTACAACTTCCGCCGTAATTTTGATTAATTGTTCGGGGGCTTGTAACATTCCTGATCCGGAAAATTTTTTGACTACCTTTTTTACAGGACATCCCCAATTGATGTCAATTATATCAGGATTAGCTTCTGCGGCAACCTCGGCGGCTTTACGCATTCCCGATTCGTCATTGCCAAATATTTGGATGCCTATTGGACGTTCATTCTCTTGAAAATAAAGCTTTTGCATGCTCTTTTTTGCATCTCTGATAAGCCCGTCGGCAGCAATGAATTCAGTGTAGACTATATCCGCGCCGTAATGTTTACACAAACGACGAAAAGCGCTTCCGGTAATTTCTTCCATCGGCGCCAACAATATGGGAAATACTTCTAATTTTAAATTTCCAATTTTTATCATTTTAATCTCAAAAAGAGCATATATTTGCATTGCAAAATAACAAAATTCTCAGATATGCTCGACAAATTTGATATTTCACGCTTACACCCTTTTTACCAGTTATTAACATTGCTACTTTTTGTTTTTTTGGGGATGCTTTTTTCGTCGCTTTTTTCGATGGCGATCGGCGCTTTGATTTGGGGAGGCGATATGTTAGTATCTGCATCCACATTATTGCCCGGCATGGATGTAAAAGAGTTACAATTCTTGAAATTCACGCAAGCGTTTATCCAGATCGGGACTATGTTGATACCGCCCATTGCATTCTCTTGGTTATATAGAAAAAATCCATTTAAAATATTGCAAATCAATAAGATAAATAATATTTTTCTTTTTCTTGTCGCTTTTTTATTCCCTTTTCTTGCACTTTGGTTTGTTAATCTGTTGGGAGAGTGGAATTTAGCTATAAAATTTCCGCAATCTCTTGCCGAGTTGGAAGCAAGATTATGGCAAATGGAATCTTTCGCTCGAGAAATGACGCTTCTATTACTTCGAGCTGATACGGTTTGGGGATTATTATTGAATCTGCTTATTATTGCGGTAATTCCGGCTGTTTCGGAAGAGTTTTTATTTAGAGGCGCGATACAGAACGTATTAAAAAGTTGGTTCAAGAATGCGCATTGGGCGATTATTGTTACAGCGATCATATTCAGTGCAATACATGGGCAATTTTTTGGATTTTTACCGCGCGTTGCTTTAGGCGTTATGTTAGGGTATTTATTGGTTTATACTCATTCTATTTGGGCTCCGGTTATTGCTCATTTTGTGAATAATGCGGTTGTTGTGATTGTATCTTTCCTCGAAGCAAAGGGATTGGTGGATATTACCGCAGAGGAATTTGGGCAAAACGATCACACATTTATTTTAGGAATGATAAGTTTAATCGCTACAACGGCGATTATTTATTTATTATATGGTCTTGATAAGAAAAGAAATAGCGATAAGCAAAGGCTTACGGAAATTGAATGAAAAAGTTTTTTTAAAATCCGAAATCGTCAATTATTAGATCTTTATTCTTTTCGTCAATAACGATTTTTGCCTCTTGATGGATGTTATTTCCTTCAACAAAAATAGCGGTATGAGGGCGAACAGGACAAATAAATTCACATCCGCCGCATCCGACACAAATCTCTGTATCCACAACAGGCCGCGTTAAGCCATTTCTAAAAGGGATCATTTTAACGGCTTGGGTAGGGCAATGTTCTGCACAAGCCCCGCAACTTGTTTCATCTGTACGAACGACGCATCGTCCCCATCTCAACACAACGCGCCCGACTTGCGTAGCGTGTTTTTCCTCAATTGTAAGCGGTTGTAATGCTCCGTTTGGGCAAACATTGGAGCAAATGATGCAATCGTAATTACAAAAACCTTTCTTGAAGTACATTACAGGTTGCATAAGTCCTTCCAAGCCATATTCTAAGAATGCCGGCTTTAAAACATTGAGAGGGCATTTGCTGATGCATAGATGACACGACGTGCAATGTTGCTGCAAATGTTTTACGCTGAGCGCTCCGGGAGGGGCGATGGCGGTTTCTCGTGCGCTGCTTTTCTCAGGAGTTACAAAAAGCCCGGTTTTTTCTTGCGCCATAGCCGTGGGGATGGTAGCAATGGATGCAAGCGATGTTAATAAAAACTGTCGGCGCCCGTTGTTTTTTTCTTCTACGGTTATTTTTTTCTTCACAGAAAGCGAATATTGTAAAGCGTCTCGGGTACAAATATTCAAGCAATTAAAGCAATTGACGCAGCGGCTGTGATCGATTTTTTTGGAAGCGGCGTCGATACAGGAAGCTTTACATTTTATAGCGCAAAGTCTGCAACTGTTGCATTTTTCTTGATTGATACGTGTTTTGAAAAGAGAAAATTTACTCAAAAATCCTAAAACGGTACCTACCGGACAAATAGCGTTACAATAACTTCTCCCGTAACGCCACGCTAAAAATCCAATGGTAAAAAATGTAACCATTCCGATCACAAACGAGAAAATGCTTATAATGCTGACGTTGACATGATAAAAAATATAATTACCAAAACTTGAAAAAAGATAAGACAAAAGATTATTTCCGGCCAAATAAATCGGCTTGAAAACGTTGACAATCATTCTTCCGAAAGCGCTGTAAGGCTCGATCAATCCCAAAAAAGCAGGAAAACCGATAATAAATAAAAAGATAGTCACGCCCAAAATAGACCAGCGTAAAATATTTTTTGGAGGAGCATATTTGTAACGTTTTTTCTTTTTTCCCGTTCGCTTTGAGAACCATCCGACAATGTCCTGAAATACGCCCATTGGGCAGATGCTTGAACAATAAATTCTACCAAAAAGGAGCGTGATGAGAATTAAAACGGCAAGGACGCCAAAATTAAACGCTAACAAAGCGGAAGCAAATTGTATTTTTACCGCCCAATTGAGCCATTCGGGAAGAATTCCTGCGAAATCTAAAAAATAGAGAGTAATAAATGTAAAAAATATAATGGAGACGGCAATACGCAGTTTTTTTAGCATAGAATTTTATTAATGATTAAAAAATAAATTTGTAAAGAATTGCTACATTCTAATTCTCTTCACATTCAGATTATCAATATCCATGGTTCCAAGATTTAGATCCTGTCCGTTGGCAAGATGTTTTACATGATCCAATGGCATTTCACGAATCTGGTTGAAGAATTTAGCGGCGGCGGTATCGACGGCAACGATATCTTGCGACATAAAAAATCCTTTCGGTTGTACGACGTCGGCTTCAGAACGGCCGCGCGGACCGTTCGTTTTCACTACGCGATAAGCGTCGACAATATTCAAAACAGGTTTTTTATCCAAGGTGCAAACATCTGCAATACATTGTTGTAAATCGGAACTGTGGAAAATTCTGCGATCCCAAATAATTCCCATCAAATTTTTCATGGAAATAGTCAGATTGGCGCCTCCGTGGTGTTTTAAAACAGGAACGTTGATCCACGTGTCACAGTCTAATATAGCTTGATGTATTTTTGTCTCTTTCAATCTTTTCCCTTGTGGAAGCGATACGGAGCGATAGTAAATTTCTTCATGAGCGGGGACGACTTTTGCGCCGGCGGCTTTAGCGGCCGCTTCGATGCCGCTGTTTTTATATGCTTGAACCCAGTCGTCGCATGTATGATCAAAGACGGTAACCTCTTTAGCTCCGGCTTCGAAGCATTGATGGATAATCTCTGATACAAGTTTCGGATTGGTGTTACCGGCTAATTCGGGCGTTTTGTCCCAGCCGATATTGGGTTTTACGACCACTTTGTCTCCTTGTTTAATGAACTTCGAAATACCGCCCATTTCGGCAATAGCTTTTTTAAACATTTCGTCGGGCTCGCCGCCTAATACGGCCACTAAATTGATAGGACCTGATGATGAAGCGTCGATTGTTTGAGCAAAAACATCCATTCCGCTATTCAATTTGAGCGAAAATGCCGCCCCGGAAATGGCCAAAGTACGTAAGAAATTTCTTCTATTCATAACAGATATATTGAATTAAGTAATTATTAATGAATGTAATAATAATCAATTGATACTTGATATTAATTAATAACATCCCTCGTTTACTGCAAAAAATGTGAATATTTTTTAAACTTTTAAAAAAAAATTACTTCTTCCTTGTCAGTCTGTATACATGTGAGGACTTTTGTGTATATTTGCATATCATTTTAACCGCTCATGAATAGAATAAAAGAAGCCATTCAGCAATCTGTAGATGTAAAGTTAAATCTTTTACATGACGCAACATTATTGTCGTCATTAGAAAAATCCGTCGAGGCATGTTTACAGTCGTTAAATAACGGTGGTAAAATTCTTTTTTGCGGCAATGGCGGCAGCGCCGCCGACGCGCAACATTTAGCGGCTGAACTTTCTGGACGTTTTTATTTTGACCGGCCTCCGTTGAATGCAGAAGCTCTGCATGTTAACACTTCGTTTCTTACCGCTGTTGCCAACGATTATTCGTACGATGAAGTTTTTGCGAGAATGCTTCGCGCACAAGGACGCCCCGGCGATATTTTGATCGGACTTTCTACTTCCGGAAATTCTCCCAATATTATTCGCGCTTTTGAAGCGACAAAAGCGTTGCGCATTCTTTGCATTGCTTTTACGGGACAAACGGGTGGAAAAATGAAGGAATATGCCGATATTCTGCTGAATGTTCCTTCGACCGATACGCCGCGTATCCAAGAATCGCATATTTTATTGGGGCATATTTTGTGCGAATTGATAGAACGTCGTATGTTCGGAAAACCGGAATAATCGGGAATTTTATGAAAAAATTCTCTCTGCCCGAACGTTTGAAAATGGATACATCATGGTCGTTATTTCTTGATCGCGACGGCGTTATCAATCGTCGTATTCCTGGAGATTATGTAAAAACTATTGATGAATTTCAATTTCTTCCCGGCGTATTGGACGCTTTTAAAATTTTCTCGGGAAAATTTTCCCATATTTTTGTCGTTACTAACCAGCAAGGTATCGGAAAGGGATTGATGAGCCGCGGTGAATTGCATAAAGTCCACGATTATTTACAATCCGAAATAAAAAAATCAGGGGAACGAATCGATCGCATTTTTTATGCTCCTTATTTGGAATCTGATCATCATCCTATGCGAAAACCGGGAATCGGTATGGGACTTGAAGCTAAAAAAGCGTTCCCGAATGTTGATTTCAAAAAATCAATTATGGCCGGCGATTCGATGAGCGATATGATTTTCGGAAAACGATTGAAAATGAAAACGGTTTTTATAGGAGACGATCTCCAAAAATGCAGAGATCATCATCGATTAATTGATTTTCATTTCTATTCTTTGCACGATTTTGCTTTGCAATTGTGAGATTTTCATAGAGTTATTGCATGATATTTTTATGGGTTAACGGAAAAGATTTTATCAATTGCATAACAATGTAAGAACTGTTGTCGTAGTCGCACAACATGATTAGGTTTTTGATCGTGTCCATTTCTCTGAATCATCGGATAATAATTGCAACTATTCCAAATAATACAAAAGTTTTTTGGCTTTTTTTCCTTCGCACATTTTATTTTTCACTGTACAAATTTACTCTTTCGCACGTTGTTTCCGACGTTCTTCCCACGAAATTTTTTCCATAATACTACTGATACCGTCGTCAGGGCCTTTTGCCGGACATTCTTTGATTTTATAGTTATTGTCGATCAAAACGTAATAAGGTAAGATTTTGGCTTGCCATTGATTTATGAAATCGGGATAAAAACCGGAATAAACCACTTTCCATGGATAATTATAATTTTTATCAAAATCTAGAAACGCTTGCTCTTTGTCGTCGATGCAAATGCTGATGAATTCAAAAAAAGCGCTGTTTTTTGCATAAATATTTTTCATGCTCTCCATCTCTGCGATACAATCTAAACAAGTGGTTTTGAAAAAGTTAATATATAAATATTTCCCTTTCAGATCATCGGAACTCAATATTTTTCCTTCTGCGTCGGGAAGAGACAATATGGGAGCGTCCGTTCCAAAGGCTAATCTCATGATTTCCGTCAGGATCTGATCTATCGCTTCTTTAATACCAACGTCGGCCGTTATATTTTTTAAATCCGATAAAACTTTTACAGCAGCGTGTTTTACGCGGGAATCATCTTTGATGAATTTTACTAAAAACATTTGACGAATGGTTTCATCAGACAAAATCGGATCTTTTTCTAAAATAGAAAGCGCTTTTTGAACATTCTGATCTCTGAAAATGGCTGTTATAAGCTCTGTCAGAGGGATATTATTTCCATGATCGGGCAAATAATTGGTAAAATATGCGTTGAAAAAGATCATATAATTATAATCGTAAACGCTTGGCGTTCTGCTTTTGAGATAAGTAGTCCCCAATTTTTGCGAACGGCGTTTAGAATAGCCAGCTTTCAACGAACCAATTGTATAGTATTGATAATCGCTACAAAATGATTGAAACGTTTCGGGAAGATATTCGGTAGACGTTGTCAACTCGTCAAATGCGGAAAAATCCTGTCGCGACAAAATAGCGTAATATTGTGACTCTTCGACTTTTTCGGAAGCCATATTAAACCGGATAATAAAACGATTCAGTTCGTCAATATTGGTTATAAAGAGCGGCAACATCGGTTTGGCAATAATAGGATTGACAAAATCGTCGAAATAAAAATTTTTTCCTCGCAACGTATACAACCGATCCGGCGCAATAAAAAAAGTAGTCGCGTAATAGTTGATTGAGAGCGATACGGGTATTATTTTCGAAGTAGTGAATGAAAAAGAGAACGAACCGTCTTCGCCTACTGTGGTTTTTTGAATGATCTCCGGCGTTTGAGAGAGATAATTTTTTACTGTCGATAATACGATTTCTCGCCCTTCAGCGCCCGGTAAAATTCCTTCAATAGAGCAATTTTGAGCAAAAAGGGAAGAAAAAGTAACGCATATCAATGCTGTCAAAATCAAAATTCCGTTGCTATTCTTCATTTTTTATCAGTTTGATACCCTTTGGAATAAGCGACGAAAAATCGCCTCCATGAAGATAAATATCGCGAACAATACTTGATGAAATGGGCGTATAAACAGGATCAGTAAACAAAAATATCGTTTCAATGTCTCCTATTTGACGATTGATTTGGCTGATGCTGTATTCAAATTCAAAATCAACAGAAGTTCGCAAACCGCGCAAAATAAATTGAGCGTCCCTCTCCTTACAGAAATTCATCGTAAGTCCGTCGAAAGCGGCTACTTCTACTTTATCTTCGAATTCTTTCAACGCGATTTTGATCCATTCCATGCGATCTTCCAAAGCAAAGAGATTTTTCTTAACCGTATTTTTTCCAATAGCGACAATGATTTTATCGAACAATGGCAAAGCGCGCCGAATAATAGCTTCATGTCCTATTGTAATGGGATCGAACGAGCCCGGAAAAACGGCAATTTTCGATATTTTTTCTTGGGACATAATCTCCTGATTTTGTAAATAACTTTTAATAATCAATCCGCCTACAAAAGTACGTCGTTTTTAAAAACAACTTATCTTTGTGGATTAATTAAATACTGAATTAAGTAAAAAACAACAAATGATGGAAAAAATTGCAAGAGCAGAGAAAATTGCAGAATATCTGCTGCAAATAAAAGCGGTGAAATTGAGTCCGCAATCGCCTTTTACATGGGCTTCCGGTTGGAAATCGCCTATCTATTGCGACAATAGAAAGACGCTCTCTTATCCCGATATCAGAGCTTATATTAAGGCGGAATTTGTGAAATTTATCAAAGAAACGGTCGGCTCCATTGACGCTGTTGCAGGCGTTGCAACCGCCGGAATTCCACAAGGCGTTTTAATCGCTCAGGAGTTGAACGTTCCTTTTGTTTATGTTCGTTCTTCCAACAAATCGCATGGATTAGAGAACAAAATTGAAGGCGTGATTACGGAAGGGCAATCTGTTGTGGTGATTGAAGATTTGATCTCTACCGGAGGGAGCAGTTTGGCGGCCGTCGCGGCGTTACGCGACGCAGGTTGCGACGTAAAAGCGATGTTCGCTATTTTTACTTATGGCTTTCCGGTCGCCGAAGAAAATTTCAAAAAGCAAAATTGTCCATATTACACCTTGTCAAATTATAATGTATTGATTGAAAAAGCGTTAAAAGAAGGATATATTCAAGAAAACGATCTGTTCTCATTACAAACATGGCGTAAGGCGCCGGACAAATGGGGAAGATAAGAGGCAATGTAAATTATAGAATGCAACTTGTTATTAATCATGGAATTAGCGATTTTCTCAGATGAACATTTCATGCGAGAAGCTTTGAAAGAGGCTCGAAAAGCATTGGAAAAAGATGAAGCGCCGATTGGAGCGGTTATCGTTTGTCAAAATCGCATTATTGCCCGCACGCACAATCTGACGCAACAGTTGAACGACGTCACAGCGCACGCGGAGATGCAAGCCTTTACCGCAGCCTCCGGATTTTTAGGAGGAAAATATTTAAAAGATTGCACGTTGTACGTCACGCTTGAACCATGCGTTATGTGTGCTGGAGCTTCGTTTTGGGCGCAAATTGGGAGGATCGTTTATGGAGCTTCCGATCCGAAACGCGGATTTTCGACAGTCTCTACATCTTTGTTACATCCTAAAACAGAAATCGAAAGCGGATTGCTTGAAAAAGAGTGCGGCGAATTATTAAGAGATTTTTTCAAAAAGAAAAGATAACGCCTTTTTAATTACGAATTGACGTTTTTTGAAGTGATTTTTGAAAACAGATGGGGAAATATTTTTCCATGTTTATTGTAATATAATGATAAATAGCATTTTATAATTTGAAAAAAATATGATAAAATCTTTGTCAATTTATAAAAAAGCATTACCTTTGCGCCTCGAATAAAAACGGAAAAATCAATAAAAAAATGGCAAATCATAAGTCAGCGTTAAAAAGAATTCGTCAAAGTCAGGCAAGAAGATTAAGAAACCGCTATTACGGGCGTACCATGCGTAACGCCGTCAGGAAATTACGCGCAACCGGCGACAAACAAGAAGCGATGGAAATGTACCCAAAAGTAGCTTCTTTGATTGACAGAAATGTAAAAAGAAATTTGGTGCACAAAAATAAAGCGGCTAATCTTAAATCGAAATTAAGCAAAAAAATAAACAGCTTATAATATTTTAGCATCTTTTGATGTAGAAAGAACCTTTGCTTTGTAAGGCAAGGGTTCTTTTTTATTTATTCAACTGCGAAATCCCGTATCTTTGCAGTCTATAATTTTTAAAAATGAAGGATTTCACTGTCGGTAAGCCTTTGAAGGAAATTTTCTTTTTTTCGCTGCCCATCCTGATGGGGAGCGCTTTTCAGCAGCTTTATAATGTTGTCGACAGCATGGTAGTAGGAAAGTTTATCGGTACGGAAGCTTTAGCTGCCGTCGGCGCGTCGTTTCCTTTGACATTCTTAGTGGTGTCATTGTTTATCGGCATCGGAACAGGTTTTACGGTAGTCGTTTCACAATATTTCGGAGCTAAAAAGTTTGCAGAGATCAAACGAACTTTGGACACGCTGATTCTATCTACTATCGCCATGACGTTGATTCTCTCCGTTTTAGGCGTCATTAGCGCTAAATGGATATTAAGATGGATCGGATTGGAAGAAAATATCATTCCCGACGCTACTATTTATCTGCAAATTTATTTCGGCGGAATATTTTTTCAATTTCTATTTGCCGGCGTTAACGCTGTAATTCGCGGTTTAGGAGATTCTAAAACGCCCATGAATTTTCTCATTATATCGACGGCGCTAAATGTGATTTTGGACATACTGTTTGTTGTCGTATTCAAATGGGGCGTGTCGGGCGTTGGCATTGCAACTATTCTGGCGCAGATCATCTCCTTGGGCGTTATGCTTATCGTTTTAAATAAAAAATATCCTCAATTTTTTGATTTTTCTATCCGGAAATTTATATTCGACAAAATAATCTTTAAACAGGCTATTAAAGTGGGACTTCCGACCGGATTACAAGTTGGCTTTGTAGCCTTAGGGTCGATAATGATCTTTCTCATTGTATCGCCTTTTGGCACCAATGCTATCGCCGCCTATTCCGTCGTGATGAGATTGGACTCTTTTGCGACGCTTCCCGTCATGAATTTGGCGACGGCTTTATCAACTTTTGTCGGACAAAATGTTGGAGCGGGAAAATATGAACGGGTCAAAATGGGATTGATGGATACTTTGAAGATCAGTCTTGCTTTTTCTATTGTTTTGTCGTTAACTCTGATTTTCCTTTCCGATTTTCTGATGACGCTTTTTACCGACGACGCGGAGGTTATTCAAATCGGAGCAAGATCTTTACACATTATCGCGCCGTTTTATATTATTTTTGCAGGAATGTTTACATTGCAAGGATGTTTGCGCGGCGTCGGCGCCGTAATGATCCCGATGTTTTGCACACTGATATCGTTGTGGTTGGTGCGTATTCCTTTAGCGTGGTATTTAGGAAAAATATTGGCATTGGAAGGAGTTTGGTGGAGTACGCCCGGTTCATGGTTCATGGGCGCATTATTGATGGGGATATATTTTGCTTCAGGTCATTGGAAGAAGGTAAAAGTTATTAATAATTAGTTTATTATGCAAAATGGTTTAAATAATCGTCGATAGTTTTTTGTTGAAGTCAAGTACTATGAGAAGAAGTGTTAAAGATAAAGTAGTAGTGATCACCGGAGCATCCTCCGGTATTGGATTGTCATGCGCCCGCGCGTTTTTTAACAGGGGTGCAAGGGTTGTTTTAGCCGCTCGTTCGGACGAAAAAATTCAAACCTTAAAAAAAGAGCTCAACGATAAGGGAGAAAAGAGAGTTATTGCCGTAAAAACGGATGTTTCCGTCGAATCGGATTGTAAAAATTTAATAGCCGCGGCGGTTGAGACATTTGGCGGCGTGGATATTTTGCTTAATAATGCCGGCGTTTCCATGCGCGCTAATTTTGCGGATCTTGATTTGAACGTTATCCGGAGATTAATGGACGTCAACTTTTGGGGAGCTGTTTATTGTACAAAATACGCATATCCTTATATTATTGCGAGCAAAGGATCCATTGTAGGAATTTCTTCAGTCGCCGCCGTACATGGAATGCCCGGCCGCACAGGCTATTCGGCTTCAAAATATGCTTTAGAGGGATTTTTGGAAACAATTCGGGTCGAGACGCTCAAAAAAGGCGTTCATGTTATGCTCGTTGTTCCAGGATTTGTTTCGACGAATATTCGCAAAGCGGCGTTGACGGCCGACGGATCCGTTCAAGAAGAAAGCCCTCGTGATGAGAGTAAAATGATGCCGCCGGAAGAATTGGCAAGGAGAATTATTCGCGGCATCGAGAGAGGAAAACGCAACATTACTACTTCATGGGAAGGACGTTATACGCCTTTCGTGAATTTTTTCTTTCCCGAATTGGTTGATAATTTATATTATAATAACATGAAGAAGGAGACTAATTCTCCTTTGGATTAATATTTCCTGAGACGATCAGGGAAACGATGGAATTTATTGTCTTATGTAAAAATGATTTTATGTTTGTAGCAGAATCAAAATGGAGGGTACAATATTACGAGACGGATCAAATGGGCGTGGTGCATCATTCGAACTATATACGCTATTACGAAGCGGGACGAACGGACGCTATCCGGCAATTAGGATTTTCTTATAAATCTTTAGAAGAGTCGGGGACGTTCATGCCTATTGTTAACGTGCAATCGCGTTATATCAAACCTGCTAAATACGACGAGATTCTGACCATTAAAACTATGGTTAAAGAGATGCCGACGATTAAAATCATTTTTTACTACGAAATTTATAATGAAGCGCATGAATTGATTAACGAAGGAAGTACGACGTTGGCTTTTACGGATGCTTTAACGGGACGTCCGAAACGCGCTTCGGGTACGTTGGCAGAGAAATTAAAACAATATTTTTAACATAAACTACCCTGAAAGAGATGCAAAAAAAACAGATCAACGGAATTCAACAAATAGGCGTCGGCGTCGACGACGTTATGAAATCTTTTAAGTGGTACGGAACTCTTTTAAGAGCGGATGTCAGCGTTTTCGACGACGACAACGTCGCTACTTATATGTCTCCGTATATGGGAGGAAAACCGCACAAGAAAAGAGCGATCCTCGCTGTTAATTTGCAAGGAGGAAGCGGATACGAATTATGGCAATACCTTGACCGGAATCCCTCTTTCCCAAAGGAGCAAATCAATTTGGGCGATTTTGGAATATTTATAGCGAAGGTAAAGTCGAGAGATATTCAACGAAGTTTTAAACGATTTAAAAATAACGAAGCAGAAGTTATCTCGGAAATTGCAATCGAACCCGACGGTAAAAAATGTTTTTATATAAAGGATCCATGGAACAATATTTTACAGATAAAAGAGACGACGGATTGGTTTCTGAATGGGAAGTCTGATGTCGGAGGCATTTTTGGCTGTACAATCGGCGTTTCCGACATAGATAGAGCAAGAAAGTTATATTCCGATATTCTTGGCTATGATAGAGTTCTTTTCGACGAAACAGGGATTTTTGAAGATCTGTCGACGCTACCTAATGGAAAAGGAAAATTTCGCCGCATTTTATTGACTCATTCCGAACAGCGTAGCGGAGGATTTAGCCGCTTGTTCCAAAGCAGCCAAATCGAGCTTATTCAAGCGGTTGACGATTATCAACCCAAGAAGATTTTTACCGACAGATATTGGGGGGATATCGGATTTATTCATATCTGTTTCGACATCGTTCACATGGACGCATTGATGAAAGAGTGTGCGGAAGGCGGATTTCCTTTTAGCGTACGAAGTTCCGAAACTTTTGATATGGGAGACGCCAACGGCGGTTGGGGATATTTGGAAGATCCGGATGGAACGTTGATCGAGTTTGTCGAAACGCATAAGGTTCCGATTATGAAAAAGCCCAATATCGCTATCGATTTGAGAAAAAGAGATCCTAAAAAGCCTTTGCCGAATTGGTTGATCAGAGCGCTCTCTTTTAAGAGGATGAAATTTGATTGATTCGTTTAATCTCTTAGCAAAACATATTTATGAATAAAACATGCATATTAAGATACGGTTATCTTCTTGCCATTGCGGCGTTATTGGCAGGTTTGCCTTTGTCAAAGTTTTTGACCAGCATCGGCGAATTTTTGTTAGCCGCCGTATGGATTGTCGACGTTATCCTTAATAAGGACCTTGCACAAAGGCTGAAGTCGCTTTTTAAAAATAAAGCGGCGCTGACGTTGCTTTCGCTTTATCTCTTACACGTTATTGGCTTGTTATGGACAAAAAACTTTGATTACGGATTTCATGATCTTCGTATTAAAGCGCCGTTATTTATATTTCCCGTAATATTTGCAACAATTCCGCCGCTCTCTTCCAAAGAGATAAAAGCGATGTTGCATATTTATCTTTTGTCTAATTTGTTAGGCGTATGTTTTGCTCTTTATTATTTGTTTTTCAGAGAGATGGGAGATATTCGCCAGATAGTTTGGTTTAATTCTCATATACGGTTCGGTTTGAATATCGTCACAGCGATCATGGCTTCTATGTGGTTGATGAAAAGTTTTCCTCTCAAGAAAAAGACGCCTTATATTATTCTGATCCTGATTTTTGGTCTATTTTTGATCAGATTACAGGCAATGACGGCGTTGCTCATTCTTCTTTTTATTATTGGATTTTATGCTTTAAAAGTGATCTTTTTCACCAAAAACAAAAGATTGAAATATGTCGTTATCGGCGCTATTTTAATCGCTTGTTCGGCTATATTTTTCTATGTTTATAATATCTATAAAGACACCGCCGTCCCGAAGGAGAGCAAAGAACTTATCGTTTTAGATAAAACTACTTCGAGAGGGAATCCATATCAACATAATACCTCCTCCGGACGGTTAGAAAACGGCTATTGGGTTGAGATTTATATTTCTGAACCGGAGATGAAAGAGGCGTGGGAAACACGGAGCGAACTTTCTTTTGACGGACAAGATTTGAAGGGGCATGAATTAAAAGCAACGCTTATCCGCTATTTGACCGGAAAAGGAGTGCGAAAAGATGCTGAAGGCATTGCCGCATTATCCGATCAAGATATTCGAAATATTGAAAACGGTATAGCCAATCATTATTATGCGGAACATTCAAGCGTCAAAAACAGGATACGTGTAATCGTTTGGGAATTTCATGTTTGGCAATGTTGCAATCAAATAGCATATAGCTCTGTGGTTCAACGCTTTGAATTATGGAGAGCGGCATGGTATACAATAAAAAATAATTTTCTTTTTGGAGTCGGAACGGGAGACGTCGGCGATGCTCAGAGATTTGCTTATACCGCCGTTGAATCGACGTTACCACAAAATATGCAAGTATTTTATCGCGTTCATAATCAATATATTAGTATGTTTTCAGCTTTTGGAATATTCGGATTTTTATGGTTCTTATTTACGCTTGTTTATCCGGGCGTTAAAACGAAAAGATTCTCGTATTTCCTTTACGCGACTTTTTTCATTACGATCGCCATGTCCATGTTAGCGGAAGATACGTTGGAAACGCAAGCCGGGGTTACGTTTTTTGCATTCTTTAATTGTTTTTTTCTGTTTTTGTATTCGCCTGATAACGCCGCTTCGGATTTAGAATGAATCCTTTGAATTAATCGTAAAACTTGATATTTCCTTCAAAGTGCGTTTTGCGTTCATGTTCGGGCGGCAACTTCATGTAATCGCCATATAATGTGCGCAGATAGCGGTTGTAATTTCCCGGAGCGGGAAATTTCTTTCCTTCAAAAGTAACTTCTGTCAGAGGAAAAATAGTCTCAATATCTTGTATGGCCGAATCTTTGATCACATAACCGTGCACTAAAGTAGACGCCTGCCCAACCAAGGCTATAAATTTAGAGAATAACACTAAAGCGGCTCCAAGGGGCCAAATGAGATAGTAGAAAATAGATTTAAGGAATAATATTGGCGATTGAAAAATCCGACGGCGCCGGATGTGTCGATACGATTTTTCGAAAAAAAACCGCGCAAATTTTTTCAAAGGATAATAAGCAGGTTCTAAAGGAAAAATATCTATAAATAATCCCTTTTGGAGGTAATTTTTATCGCGATTATGACTTTCCGTTACTTCTGAACGATTATCCCTGATCTTTGCAAATGCGAGATCATAATATCGTTCTCCGGGTTGTTGAAGCGATAAATAAGCCGGAAGTTCTTGCGGTAATATTTTTAAAAGTTTTTTATAATCTTTTCGTAATAAGGCGATGTCCAAATCATCATCCCAAGGAATAAAACCGCCGTGACGCACCGCTCCCAACAAAGTGCCGTATCCGAGCCAATAAGGGATGTTATGTTTTTTACAAATTTTGTCGACAATTTCCAAAATTTCCAATATGCGTAATTGCGCTTTTCTCAATT
Organism: Bacteroidales bacterium; assembly: GCA_031254805.1. Classification (GTDB taxonomy): domain Bacteria; phylum Bacteroidota; class Bacteroidia; order Bacteroidales; family WRLA01; genus WRLA01. Next base: position 38,793 of record JAIRTP010000049.1, on the reverse strand, counting down.
CGTTAAATTTGTCCGTATTTAAATTGTCGCGCTTTTTCATCAGCAATTTATACAATAATCTTAAACCCAAAATTTATCTAATTCCTTTTCGCCGAGAATTTCTATAAAATTTCTATCTTTCAGCATCTCGTAAATTTTGGAAGCAAAATAGATATCATGTAATGCAATGCCTATATTATAAGCTAAAATCCGTTCTTTATCATTCGTTCTTCCTACAGACAAGCGACGCAATACGTTGGCAAATTCGTCGCAATGCCTGAATTTTGAGAAATTTTTAAAACCTCTTACATGATCCGTATCATCGACGAAAATCTTATCGAAAAAGAGATCGCAATTCTGAAATCCCCTCGTATGAACAGGAACAACCAAAACGCCCTCTTCAAACCATTCATCTTTTCCAATTAAATCATCCGCTGCCGTTACGCAGGAAACAATCACATCAGAGCCGTTGATAAAGTCTTCTTTTGAATCGACTATGATAAATTCAATGTTATCAAACGTTTCGAAACGTTTTCTGAAATTTTCCGCATGGTCTTTATAAGACAGCACTTTTACTGTGATTTTTTTGTTTTCCAACAAGCTTTGCAGGCATAATAAAGTGGCTCGCGCCGTATTGCCTAATCCCATAAAGGCATAATTATGCGCTGTCGATTTTTGTAAAGTCTTTATAGCGAGCGCAGCTACGGCTCCCGTACGCATAGCCGTAATCCATTCGGCATCCATAATCGCTAACGGATCTCCCGACGAAGCTTCATAAAGCAACAACTCAGACAACAGCGCGGGCGTCCGCTCCGGATATCGCGAAACCAATTTCACTCCCAGTCGATTTATCGGAGAAATGATGCAAGGCATCGTATTGAAAAAGATATTATGATCCATTTTCATACTGATCTTTTCCGGTAATTTGCTTTTATGCTGCATCATAAAAGTCTCTCTAACCCATTTGACGCACTGCAAAGGCGTTATGTTGAGATTTCGTATATCGTTAAAATTTATTACTTTCATAATTGAAGAAGCTTATGAATTAAATAATTATTATCTTCCTCATTCCTGATTGCGATTCGAATATACTCCTTGCTCTCGAACCCTTTTTTGTCGGAACAATCTTTGATGAGAATATTTCGTTGTAAAAGTTCCAATGTTACCCATTTAGCCGTTTTTCCATGCATAACTTCGCAAAGGAAATAATTGGCGTTTGACGGAATTACGCGAAGAAATGGTATTTGTTTGAGCCGTCCGAAAAATCGTTGACGTTCGGCGACAAATTTACGACAAGCGTCCTGATAATTTGTTTCATATTTGCCGTAGATTTGCAAATAGAATTCTGCGAATGAATTAATATTCCAAATGGCGATATCTTTCTTTATTTTATTCATAATCTGATCGTTGCCGCTTGCGATGATTCCTAATCGCAAACCGGGAACGCCATAAGATTTGGAAATTGATTTGACAACGACAAGATGTTGGAATCGTTCCAAAACGGCATTTTGTAATAAAGAGTTGTTCGACGTTCCTTTTGTAAAATCAACAAACGACTCGTCTACAATCAAAGTTATATCTCTCTTCTCGCTCCATTCGCACAACGTCAATACATCGTCGAATGGCAAATAATTTCCCGATGGATTGTCCGGATTGATCAATAATAAAGTCGATATGCCGGTATTACCGAAGAAATTGGTCAGATCGTCAACGCCATAAGAAAAATCGGCATTCTCAGGAATAAATGAAACTATTCTATCTTTTTTCAATCGATTCGGATATTCCTCAAATGTAGGATACGTGATCCCAATTTTTCCATCCAATTTTTCCATTAAGCTTTTAATCAATTCGGCCGCCCCGTTGCCTACGCAGATATGCTTCGGATTGATCCAAAAATATTTCGCTGCCAAAAGATTATTCACAGCTAATCCCGAAGGATATTCAACAATCAAACGGTCAAAATTAGCTTTCAGTTCCGCCAACAATTTTTTGTTCGGAAAATACGGATTGACTAAATAACAAAAATCTTTCAAAGCCGGATAACGCCAATATCCTCCGTATCGTTGCTGAATTTTTTTGAGCTTTGTTTCGTTGTCTGCAAAAATCGATTCGGCAATTTCCAAATCTTGAATATCGTCGATTTCGTACCAACTCGTTTTTCCAATATCCAACGCTTTAATATCCGGCTTGTCAAGCAGAGCGATCACTTTCAACACCTGTTCATAATATTCATTTCTTCCCAACGCTTTGCTGTAAGCTTCCAAAAAGGGAACGTACCGGCTATTTGAAAAATCCTTAGAAAATTTATAAATATTGACCGTTTTAAAATAATGCGGAATGTCTTCAAAAACAAAGAAATCTTTCGTAATAAACTGGGTAATATTGCATGATTCGTCCAACGTTACTACCGTGCCGTCCATCCAACTCTCAAATTTTGCGACCAATGCTAAATTAGGATATGGATTTTTCAAAATAGCTGCAATAAGGTTGTCCTCAAAAATCAAATCCGATTCAAACAATAAAGTATCGTCCCGCAACAAAATATCTTTTGCTAAATAGAGCGAATAAATATTGTTGGTCGTGTCGTAAATTGGATTTTCGATATAATTAATCTTATAATTTCCGGGCAGCGTTGCAATAAAATCTTTCAATTCTTGCGCTTTGTAGCCGATGACCATCGTAATGTTGTCGATACCAAAACGGGTAATTTGCTCTAACATTCGTTCGATCAACGTAACGTCGTTCACTTTTATCATACTTTTAGTATTGCGCTTGGTCAAATCCCCAAGTCTTTTTCCCATTCCGGCCGCCAAAATGATTGCTTGCATAAATCAATTTAATATTGAAAAATCAGATTAGTTAAAAAAAATGAACCTAATTGCAAAGGTATTAATTATTTCGCCAAATATTGTTAGCTTTGCAGAATCAAATCAATTTGGTTCTCTGTAAAATAAAAAGTCGGCTTAAAAAAATTAAAACAATGGATCTGTTATATATGATTTTCGGGAAAAAGATAGCGTATCATTATGAAGCGATTTTCTCCATTTTATCATTTCTTACTAAAGCTCATATTGAGAATATTTATATATATACCGACGCTCCTGAATTTTATAATATTTTAGGGAAAAGAGTTACTCTGTGTTTGATCGACGAAGATCAATTGCGGGAATGGGAAGGAAAATATAAGTTTTTTTGGAGAGTGAAAATCAAGATCATTGAAGATTGCAGCCGGCGTAATCAAGAAAAACCGTTCATGTATTTAGACTCCGATACGTTTTTATATAAAAACGCTGAATTTTTGGAACAGTCGTTATCCGAAAGAAAAGCTTTTATGCATAAAAAAGAGAATTTGTTACGACGTTGCAACTCTAAGACGGAGCGGATCATGTGGCGGCAAGTACGCAATAAAACATTCGGAGGAACGACAATTACCAAAAATCACGCCATGTGGAATGCGGGCGTGGTCGCTTTGCCAAAAGAAAAGCAACAAGAAGCCATCGAATTGGCTTTAAACATTTGCGACGATATGTGCGCGCAACAAGTTCGTCCGCGGTTGATAGAGCAATTTGCCCTTTCTGTGGCTTTAGACGCAACGTATTCGCTGTTGCCGGCCGAAGATTTTGTCGGGCATTATTGGGGAAATAAAGAAGAATGGGATCATGCCATTTCCAACTTTTTTGTAAATGCGCATTTACAAAATAATAATTTGGAAGAAGAGATCGCTTCGTTATCGACGTTTAATTTTTTTCAATTTCCGGTAATAAGAAAGAGCAAACAAAATTTCTTTATCAAAATATGACGCTTGTGTTTATCAATTAGCGCATACTTCCCGATAAATACTCCAAAGAGCGTCCGCTATTTTTTGTTCGGAAAATTCGGCGGCTTGTAAGCGTCCTGCGCGAATCATCTCGATTCTTAATTTTTTATCGTTTAGAATATTATTAATATGTTCGCCGAGGGTTTTATAATCGTCAGGATGGATATACAACGCCGCTTTGCCGCCTACTTCGGGCAACGACGTAACATTGGAAGTAATCACGGGAACGCCGCAATTCATTGCTTCGAGAATAGGAATCCCAAAACCTTCGTAGAAAGAAGGATATACGAACGCAAGCGCTCCTGAATAAATAGCGGGGAAATCGGAAAAATCGGCGTTATCAATGAATCGTAATCGTCCGGAAAGATTCATTTTTTTAGCTTCGGCTGCGACGGTATTTGCATATTCCGTTTTTCTTCCGATTGCGACTAAACAAATATCTTCAGGAATAAATTGCATCGCACGCAACGTCGTCATTAAGTTTTTGCGCGTTTCGATCGTTCCCACCGATAAAATATAACGTTCGGGAAGGAGATATTTTTCCGCGCACATTTTTTCCCCCTCTTCGGTAACGCTTTTATAAAACATCGTGTCGCAAGGCTGATAAACCACGCGAATTTTTTGCGGATCAACTTTCAGTATTTCAATAATATCCTGTTTAGTTTGTTGGCTAATAGCGATGACGACATCGGCTATTTCGCAGGCATGCTTTTGCTTCTTTCGATAGATTTTGCTATCAATCCATTTAAAATATTCAGGATGTCTCCAAGCAATAAGATCATGTATGGTAACAATCGTTTTAACATTGGTTTTTTCAATTCCAATAGGTAATTCGTGACTTAATCCATGAAAAATATCCACTTTTTTAGCCGTGATTTTTGTCAAATAATAACGCCTCCACAGAGAAGGAACCGTTTTCCAAAAGAAATTAGGACTCTGAACGCGGATATTAGCGATATCTTCAAATTGGCGGGCAAATTTCTCTTGCTCTTTAGGTGTATATAGAATATATTCATTATTAGGATAATACTCTGATAAAATATGAATCATTGCGCGACTGTAGTTCCCCAATCCAGAGGAATTATTAAAAGCCCGTTTTGCATCATAACCTATCCTTAGCATATTCATTATTACTTAACATGTATGTATTCAATTGCTTGAAATACTTTTGTATAATTTTTTTAATTTTGTATATTTCAAAAAAGTAGCTAATGCGTTCAATTTGCATACCGTATATCCGGCAAAACCGTCGAGAAAACCGCCGCGAAAAATAAAATCGCGATTAAATCTCCAAAGATATCTAACAATCAATCCGAAATAAGATATTTTTTTTCCTTGCTCATAATACTCCTCAGCCGCTAAAGAGCTGAACTTATTGATTTGCGCTACATATTCTTCGATTGTATAACAAGTATAGTGCAATAAATATCCTTTCAAATATATGATTTTTGTATCTTCTTGTAATTGAATTGTTTCATGAACTTTTTGATTATTCCATGCGGCAAATTTTCTATTAAAAAGTCGAATTTTTACATCAGGGTATATGCCGCTGTGGCGTATCCAATTTCCATAAAAATTATTTAACCGGTTTATGCTATAAGCTACTTTTTCTTGCTCGTCGCGACGTTTTATCTCTAAAATAGACGCTTTCAGTTCGCCGGAAAGAGTTTCATCAGCATCTAATGAAAGAATCATATCATTTTCCGCTAACGAATTTGCATAGTTTTTCTGTCCCGCATAACCTAACCATTCTTGAGAAAAAAACCGTGTGCGATATTGTTCGCTGATCTCTTTTGTTTTATCGGTTGATCCGCTGTCTACTACTACAATGTCGTCTGCCACGTCTTGCAACGACGCCAAACATCGTCCAATGTTGCGTTCTTCATTTCCTGTAATAATAACAGCCGATATCTTCATAAATATATGTTTTAAAACTCGAATGTTTCTTTATCAATTTTCATATCCATCATGCACATAAAGTCTTTTCTTGGACACTTTTTATACCCGATTTTGGAGCATGGACGGCATCGCAGCCTTTTTACTTCCAATATCTTGGAACGTTCGGGATGTTGCGGCATGTAGGGATACATCCCAAATTCCGGCACGGTATTTCCCCATAAAGAGAAAATCGGCTTTTGAAAAGCTGCCGCAATATGCATCAAACCCGTATCGGAAGTGATCACTTTTTTGGCATTTTTAATTAAAGAAGCGGACTGATTAAGATTATATTTTCCGCAAGCGTTGATAACGGTTCCGTTACTTTGCGAAACGATCTCCACCGCTTTTTCATAATCGCTCATTCCGCCGCACACAATCACAGGATCGGAAAAGAGATTGCAAATATCTACCGCTTTCGAAACAGGGATTTGTTTGGTAAAATGCGCTCCACCAACGACTAAAGCAATATAATTTGAGAAAACGCCTTCCGGTAAATCATTCGCTTTTATCTCATCTTTATCCGGAATAAAATAATCCAATCCCGCGCCGTCGTTTACGACGCTCAGAGATTGCACCGCTTTGAAATAACGATCGATAATGTGACTATCGGGCAAAATATTGATGTTATAATTGACCAATAACCATTTCTTGAAATTCAATTTCGGAAACGATGCAAAAGGAACTTTTAGCGCGTTTATAATGCGCCGCGAACGGATGTTTTTATGTAAGTCGACAACAAAATCAAAGTTTTCATTTTTCAGCGATTGAATAATCTGTTTTAAATCGCCGTCATAAACATGAATTCTTGAAATATAAGGATTATGTTCTATGACAGGTAAAAAAGATTTTTTTATCAAGAAATGCAGCTCTACATGGTTTATTTGCTGTTTAAGACAACGAATCACCGGCGTAGTTAGCACGATATCGCCGATAGAACTCATTCGTATGATTAAAATTTTTTTCATTCTGAATTGATTACGGAATCCTCATATATTTATGACTTTGCAAAGAGATATTCCATTTTGGATTTTCTAAAATATAACGAACGATAATCGGCATCATCTCTTTAGAACGCCTCCATTCGGGTTGCAACCACAGCTTGCATCCCGGATCAACCAACGCCGCATTTTGTTCCGCCCAATCAAAATCTCTACTTGTTTCGATGATAATTTTCAATTCGTCGGCTTTTGATAAAATTTCAGGCGACGGATGGGCGTTTCTTTTTGCAGAAAGACATATCCAGTCCCATTTTCCGCTCAGCGGATAAGCTCCCGAGGTTTCTAAAAAAATAGAAATTTCCAGATTTTTCAACGATGCGCAAAGACAATCCATATTCCACATCAACGGTTCGCCTCCAGTTACAACGACAGCTTTTGCAGGATATTGAGTAACGCGTTTCGCGATATCGTCCACGGCGACCATGTCCCAATCTTCGGCATTCCAAGAGCGTTTTTCATCGCACCAACGACATCCTACATCGCATCCGCCGACACGGAGAAAATACGCCGCTTTACCTGTATGAAATCCCTCTCCTTGAATACTGTAGAACTCTTCTACAACGGGAAGAAAACGTCCGTTTTCAGATTTGTCCATTTTATGCCTTATCCTGAAAGATAAATTCTATTCCTTATTGAATATGATTTTTGTAAGCTTTCATCGTATTCTGAAGAAGGCTCACAATTGTCATGGCTCCCACGCCGCCCGGAACAGGAGTAATATAACTGCATTTTTTGCTCACTTCGTCGAAAGCGACGTCGCCTACAATTTTGTATCCCGATTTTGTTTCCGTAGTTGGAACGCGATGTATTCCAACGTCAATGACTACCGCGTCTTGTTTTACCATATCGGCGGTCACAAACTCTTGCTGCCCGATTGCTGCGATCAAAATATCGGCTGATTGGCAAATTTCTTTAATATTTTTGGTTTTTGAATGGCACAAAGTGACGGTCGCGTTGCCGGGATTTCCTTTTCTCGACATCAATAGCGCCACAGGCGTTCCGACAATATTACTTCTTCCTAATACAACGCAATGTTTTCCTTCCGTCTCAATATTGTAACGACGCAACATTTCCATAATTCCTGCGGGCGTAGCAGGAACAAGCCCTTCTATTCCCATGGTCAGTTTCCCCATATTTTCAGGATGAAAACCGTCGATATCTTTATCGGGATGAATGCTTGAAATAACTTTATCGACATCAATGTGTTTTGGAAGCGGTAATTGCACAATAAAACCATCTATATCAGGGTCGTTATTGAGAAAATCTACCGTTTCGAGTAAATCTTTTTCAGATACTGACGCTGAAAATTTGTAGACCGACGAGATAATACCCACTTCTCTGCTTGATCTCTCCTTACTGCTCACATAGGTCTCGCTGGCAGGATCTTCTCCTACCAAAATTGCAGCCAAATGAGGGCCGCGTTGATCGGCGTCCAAAATAGCTGCCACTTCGGCTTTAATCTCTTCCTTTATTTGTCTGGCAAGCTCTTTGCCGTCTAATAATATCATGATTTTCTATATTTTAAATAAGCGGAATCTATTATCTTCTTTTGTTTCCCATCATTCTCATCATATTTTTCCCTTTATTGGTGGTAACGTTGTGCATGATCTTGCGGGTTTCTTCAAATTGTTTGATTAGACGGTTTACCTCGGCAATATTTGTTCCAGAACCTTCGGCTATTCTTTTTCTACGGCTTCCGTTCAATACTTCAGGATGTTCACGCTCATACGGCGTCATGGATCCGATAATTGCTTCAATTCCTTTGAATGCGTCGTCGTCGATATCAATATCGCGCAACGCTTTTCCCATGCCGGGAATCATTCCTAACAGATCTTTGATATTTCCCATCTTCTTGATCTGTTTGATTTGCTCGATGAAATCGTTAAAATTGAAACTGTTTTGGGCAAATTTTTTCTGCAATTTTCGCGCTTTTTCTTCGTCAAATTGCTCTTGCGCTTTTTCCACGAAAGAAACAATATCGCCCATTCCCAAGATCCTGTCGGCCATACGTTTGGGGTAGAAAACGTCCAAAGCGTCCATTTTTTCTCCCAATCCGACAAATTTGATCGGTTTTTCAACTACTGCGCGAATAGTCAGCGCCGCGCCGCCGCGCGTATCGCCGTCCAATTTTGTCAAAACGACGCCGTTAAAATCAAGACGGTCGTTAAATGCTTTCGCTGTGTTTACGGCGTCTTGTCCGGTCATCGAATCGACAACAAAAAGAGTTTCGTGCGGATGAAGCTCCTTTTTAAGGGTTGATATTTCGTTCATCATCTCCTCGTCGACGGCCAAGCGTCCGGCGGTATCAATGATTAAGACGTTAAATCCATAATCTTTTGCATGTTGAAGGGCGGTTTTAGCAATTTTAACCGGATTTTTATTATCATCCTCCGCCCATACTTTTACGTCGATTTGCTCTCCGAGAACCTTTAATTGATCGATGGCCGCAGGACGATAAACGTCGCCGGCGACTAACATCGGTTTTTTTCCTTTTTTGGTTTTTAGGTAATTCGCCAATTTAGCGGAAAAAGTAGTTTTTCCGGATCCTTGCAAACCGGCGATCAATATAATAGCGGGATTTCCTTGCAGATTTATCTCTACATGTTCCGTTCCCATTAAATTCGTCAACTCGTCGTGGACTATTTTTACCATTAATTGCCCCGGCGAGACGGCGTTGATCACATTTTGTCCTAATGCTTTTTGCTTGACATCGTCTGTAAACTGTTTTGCGATTTTATAGCTGACGTCGGCGTCCAACAATGCGCGGCGTACCTCCTTCATTGTTTCCGCAATATTCAGTTCGTTGATCTTCCCCTGTCCTTTTAGCAACTTAAACGACTTCTCTAACTTATCGCTCAGACTTTCAAACATATTATAAACTTTTTTATATCATTGATAATTAGGTTTGCAAAGTTACGGCGTTTTTTTTATTTTTAAGCAAAATAGAGCAGGAAGGCTTATTCTTTTTTCAAATATATGACGAAAAATAAGATAGGATCTCTTTCAATGATTTTTTCGGATATTGGTCGGGTAAAAATTTGTAACTTCGCAATAACGATAATGAGCATTGAAATATGGCTTTTATAGATTATTATAGCATTTTGGGATTAGGTAGAGGCGCTTCGGCCGACGATATCAGAAAAGCGTATCGTAAATTAGCGCGTAAATATCATCCCGACGTCAATCCAAATGATGCTGAGGCGCACAATAAGTTTCAGCAGATCAACGAGGCCAACGAGGTCTTGAGCGATCCCGAAAAACGAAAAAAATATGATGAATATGGAGAAAATTGGCGTCATGCCGAAGAATATGAAAAAGCGCGTCGTCAACAAGCGCAAAATGGAGGTTTTTCGAGCGATTTTGCTTCCGAGAGTTATCAATATGGCTTTTCGGGCGGCGATTTTGGCGGAGGGTTTTCCGATTTTTTTGAGTCGCTATTTGGAGGAGGAGCGCGTTCGAGAAAGAGCAGAAGAACGACGGGATTTAAAGGGAGCGATTATAACGTGGAACTGCATCTTTCACTTCGACAAGCGGAGCAAACACATAAACAGACTTTAAACGTAAATGGTAAAAATATTCGTATAACCATTCCCGCAGGAATCGCAGACGGACAAACGGTAAAACTAAAAGGAAAAGGAGGAAAAAGCGTTAACGGAGGCCTCGACGGGGATCTTTACATTACTTTTATTATTGAAAAAAATCCCGATTTTCAAAGAAAAGGAGACGATCTGTATACTGTCGTTCCTTTGGACCTTTATACTGCGATTTTAGGCGGTGAAATAACCATAGACACGCTTACAGGAAAGGTCAAATTAAAAGTCAAACCAGAAACCCAAAATGGGACAAAAACGAGATTAAAAGGGAAAGGTTTTCCCATTTATAAGAAAGAAGGAACTTTTGGAGATCTTTTTATTACGTATTCCGTGAGAATTCCTGTCGGGCTTACCGAGAAGCAAAAAGAGTTATTCCGCCAATTAGCTACATCTTAAAACTGCGACGATATTGTTAAAATTTCACTCCGGCGGTAAAACCGATCCATCCTCTAAGTCTTAAACTTTCGTGAGAAATATATTCATCGAAAAGAGGACGAGGCGTTTTTTGAATAAATTTATATCGATAATAAGCGGATTCTCTATTATCAATATAATTTCCATTAGGTCCGTCCTCTATAAGCAAATTAAAAGCGGGGCCGGCAAATATCTTAAAATGTTTTGCTATTTTAAAATTGAATACAGGCCTGAAATGAGCTAATCCGCTATATTCCCAATAATCGGCGCTTATATCAAGGAAGAATGGACCATGATGAATATTGATAAGATTGTAATATACCAACTCTATATTCAAACCTAACCATTTCGTAAATCGAAATTCTGTCCCAAGCCCAAAACCGGGAGTAATACATTCCTCAGAGAAATTTCCGCCAAATAGAAGGATTGAGTACAATCTTTGCGTTCCTGAGCGAAGAGTTACTGCCGCGTGAATAAACTCTCCGCCTTCTACACCTGCCTCCATCACGCCGCCATGAGCGACAATATTTAAAATTCCTAGAGAAACGCCATCCGCCGTGTCGCGTACATTAACGACTCCCATCTGAAAACCGCCTCTTTTTATTACGTTCACTGCACCGGCAAGCTGACATTGCGACTCTTCTGCTACGTTAACGCCCGCCGCCGCTTGAAATTTCCCTTTTTTCGTTACATTGACGCTTCCTGTGATTTGAGCCGCCGACGTTCCCGCCATATTAATTCCTGCGCTTGCCTGAAAACATCCGTCGTCTGTAATGTTAATTCCTCCTGCAACTTGCGCACCGGAGAGCTTTGCCGCATTGGCGCCTGCCGCCGCTTGAAAACATCCGCTATCTGCTATATTGGCTCCGCCTGCAAATTGCGCGGCTTTTCCTTTTTTGACAAAATTGAACCCGGCGGCAAATTGGGCGACGTTACTGCTCTTTTTATACGAAGAGACGCCCGTCATATTAAAAACTCCCGCAAATTGAATTCCCTTGGCGTTATATTTGTTGATATTGAAAATCGTCGATAATTCCATTCCTTGAACGCTTCCGGTAAAACCGCCCAATACATTAAAAGATAAATTGTACTTATTATTCATAGCATAGATCCAGTCTGTTCCAAGCGGATAAACGAAAGAAAATTGCGCCGCTTTTTTATTTTGAACAGGCGCGCCTGAATTTTCGATTTGATGCGTCGTAACATTGGTTTCGGTTTGAGAAATCTCCTGCGCCTCAATTTGAGTCGTCGTAATGGTTGCTCCCAATAATAAAGCTGCGATTTGTCTTTTCATTTCTTCTTCAAGTTTTAATTTTACGCTATCAAGACAATCTAAGTTGTGCAAACCATTATTTGAAGAAGATTTTTTTTCTAGTAAAACAGAATGAGAGTTGTGAATCAATGTATTATTTTCCGATTTTAGATTCTGTGCAGTGGAAATATTTTGATTTTTTTGCAAATGAATCGTTTTTACGAACTCCGTATGAGGCGAGGTTATTGTGTTTTCCTGTTTTTCAAGCAAAGAGAGAATTAAATGATTTTCAATTTGTTTCACAACAATGGAATTCGGAAGAACGATAGCTAAAGCTTCTTTTAAATTTGTTTCTGCAATATCTACGGAAACAAGAGCGTTATCGTCAATAATTTGCGGATTATATGAAAATCTGAATCCTGTTTGTCGCGTAATTTCCTGAAATATTTCCGATAGCGCTTCTTTTTGCGTTTTTAACGTGATTTTTATGTTCTGCATATCATTTTGCGCCCATAAAGGATGAAATGATAATACAAAAACAAAAATTCCGGTTAAAAAAATTTTTCTATTTCGAGAGGATAAAAGTATTGTCATTTTTGGTTGCCTTTATGGACAAAGTTTCCGAGATGATTTTTAAAACATTATCTATCGATTCATTGGGACTAAAACTAACGCTGATATGCATACCTTGAATTTCTTCGGACGCAATATCAATCTGTACCCCATAACACATTTGCAATTCATTGACCACTTCGTACAACGGAGCGGCATGAAACACAATATCTTGAAATAATTTTACAGCTTGTAAATGAGTAAATTTTTTATGAACCGGATCATATTCGCCGCTTTCGTATTGTTTGATGGATATTCCTAGTTGCGTATCGGTATAAAACAAAACCTCGCCTTCCGACACTTCGACGACGACGAGTTCTTCAGGATTGTAAGCCGTAACCGTAAAAATCGTACCGATATCTTTTATAAAAGTTTCACCCGCCGAAATTACCAATTCTTTATCGCTTTTCCCAAAAATAGAAAATGTCGCTTTTCCGGATAATTCCACATGTTTTTCCGTTTTCTCCGCATACGATATTTGCGAATTTGGAGCTAACGATATATTGAGATTTTCGAAAATTTTCGTTTCTATCGATTCCTCCTGCGAAATCAAAATTTTCGGTTGTTCTATCGGATTCCTTAAAATGAAAAAGAGAGAAATTCCTAATGCCAAAATAGCGACTGACGCGGCAATTATTTTATAAATGCGATTTATTTTTAAGATGCGAGCGGAAGGAGCGTTTGAGTCCTCTTGCATATATTTTTTGAATTGAGACAAGGCGGCGTTCAAATTGGGATCAAAAACAGATTGAGTAGGAGATAAATCTTGATACAAGCAAGTCGCCTGATTGAAATAATCTTCATTTTCTTGAGATTGACTCAACCAAACATCCAATTCCCGAAGTTCTTTATCAGTAGCTTCTCCGCTAAAATATCGTAACAATAATATATCTATCTCTTTGTTCATCTCAATTACAGGCAATTAAATAGAGTAAAAAAATCAAAGGTAAATAATCTTTCAACCTTTCTCTCAAAAAACGTAATGCTTTGACCATCTGTGTTTCAACTGTATTAGAAGAAATATCAAGTTGACGGGCGATTTCAGCATAGGAACATTGTTCAAACCTGCTCAATTTAAAAATCTCCCGACAACGTGGCGGCAAATTTTCAATCGCTTCAAATATGTGTTGTTGTAGTTCGTTTTGTGAGATCCGTTCTTCCGTATCATTGACGGCGTCGCTGCTTGTATAAGCAATATTACGATGATGATCGGCTTTATTGTGCAATTCTTTGATCTTATTCATACAAGCATTGTGCGTCATCCGGTAAAGATACGATTTGAGCGACGTGTGAATCTCTATTTCGGCTCGCCGATCCCATAATTTGTAAAAAACTTTTTGAGCAATATCCTGAGCTTCATCTTGATCGGCAAGAATGCTATATGCATAACTACACAAAGGCGCATACCATTTCGTAAACAGCATTTCAAAACTTTTTTGATTCCCTGCTCGTAAATCAGCTATTTTTATCTCTTGTTCCAACAATAATTACGCTCTTTTACGATGCAAAAGTACACATTTCAAGAATATGACAATTGAAAAAGGGAATACCATTATTCCAAGCATTTATAATTACGTCGTTACCGGCATTTTCTTTTTTATAACTTTGCAAAAGAATGAGAACAGATATAGAACTGCGGAGAGTCAATTTGACGCGATACATTGCGCCTTTACGAGAAGGAGGTTCGTTGCCGGCATTGGCCGAAGCGGACGACGATTTTAAATATGTGATCAAATTTCGAGGATCAGGTCACGGAACAAAAGCCCTTGTAGCGGAATTAATCGGCGGAGTAACTGCTAAAATACTTGGATTGCGCGTTCCGGAGCTCGTTTTTGTCAATCTGGATGAAGCTTTCGGACAAACGGAAGGCGACGAAGAAATTCAAGATCTTTTGCGTTGGAGCAGGGGATTAAATATTGGGATCCATTTTTTGACAAGCGCATTGACCTATGATCCCGTAACAACTCCTGTGGATGGAAAAACTGCTTCGCAAATTGTTTGGTTAGACGCTTTTTTGACCAATGTCGACCGCACTGCAAAAAACACCAATTTGATGATCAAATATCGCGAATTATGGCTCATCGATCACGGATCGTCCCTCTATTTTCATCATTCTTGGGATAATTGGGAAAAACAAGCGTTAAATCCTTTTCCAATGATTAAAGATCATGTATTGCTCCCTTTTGCCGATCAATTGGAAGAAGTTGATAAAGAATTCACGCAAATATTGACGCCGGAGACGATTCGTGAAATCGTAAGTCTGATTCCTGATGATTGGTTGAATTGGGGAGAACAAGATGAAACGCCGCAAGATTTAAGAGAGGTTTATTATAATTTTCTGACGACAAGAGCGACTCATTCCGATATCTTTGTAAAAGAAGCGCAACATGCCGGGTAAATATTTATATGAATATGCCATTATTCGCGTTTTGCCGAAAGTTGAACGTGAAGAGTTTATTAATGTGGGAGTTATACTCTTCTCTAAAAGGGCGAAATATATCAATTTTCTATACAGGATAAATGAAAGCAGGCTTTTCAATTTTTCTAAAGAATTGGATATCAGCTTAATTAAATCCACCTTGGAGTCATTCGAAAAAATTGCCAAAGGAGACAAATCCGGCGGCGTCATAGCGCAATTGGATATTCCCGAACGCTTTCGCTGGATCGCTGCCGAGCGCAGTTCATGTATTCAAACCTCGCGGCCTCACGCCGGATTTTCAGACGATCTTGATAAAACGACCGAACGATTGTTTCAAGAATTGGTGTTGTAAAGTTTTGTTTATTTTTGGATGATCGTTACATTTAAGCTATTGTTTGTCGTAACAAATATTTTTGAAGAAGATCCCTCGAAATTTTCGGATTTTATCGTGAGATCGCTTTCTTCCAAAAATCCTTCTTCTGTAATTGTCTCGCTTGTTGTCGACAATTGATAACCCATTCTTGAAGGAATAGTCAATGATATCTCTTTTGCCATATTTTCCGCTTCTAAAAAAATATGACATTCCGGTTTTTTATCGGATAAAACAACGCTCCACAAAGAATTAGCTCCCGCGTCAATTCGTAGGGTATCGGTTTTAATATGACTCAAATCGAGATTCATATTGGCCTCGTCGCTTGATAGATTCAACGTATATGATTTTTTCTCATCTAAATTGATTGTTCCTCCGCTGAAGTTACTTCCATATTTCAACTTGGGATGGAGATTGATAAAACCTTCATTCCCTTTTGAATGGAGCGAAGAAGTATATTCATTTTCTTGAAAAAAGAGCTTAATATTATTCGTTTTAGATTTTCCGGTAATTTTATAGACGCCGGGGACAAATTCTGCATTAATCGTGACAGAATAAACCGTATCAACGAATGTGCAATAAATCGTTTGATCGGAATTCTTCAATTCTTCACTCAAATCGTCAAATATTTCTCTGTCAATATGCCAAGAAAGACCATTCCAAAATCGCGAATAACGGTCGCGGGGATAATCTTTGCTTATATAGAGCATTAACCCAAACATACATGCTAATGCGACGATATGAAGAATGGATTTAATGTATCCCTTGGATGGAAGCAGCGAGATTCCCAGAAAGACAAACAAGAACGGCCACATCTTCCACAATGCGCCCCAGGAAAAGAAGATAACGTCAAAACTTCTTAATAATATGGCTACGCCAATTAATATAAAAAGAATTCCCCAAATAATACTATTTTTTTTCATGACGATTTTGTTTTATTGCATTAAAATAATTGATAATCATGATAAGTCCCGCCGCTATCAAAAAGACGGGCCAGATTTTTGAAAAACTGATATGCCAGAAATTATTGATCAGGAAAAAAACGCCCAATCCCATCAAGCAAACTCCTATGATATAACCGTTTACCTTATTATAAGACGCTTTTTTATCTTCTTGATTTGGAGATTCGTTCATGGGAGTTTCTGCCTGCGCATTTTTTTGATAACTTTCTTGCTGATAAAATACATTATTCTGTTCCTGATAAGTACTGCTATCGTCAGGAATAATAACCCACAAAATAATATAAACAATTGCTCCTAAACCTCCCGTGCAGGTAAAGATAATGAAAATGATCCGAAAGATCACAGGATCAACGTTAAAATATTGTCCTAATCCGGCGCAAATTCCTGCAATAACATTGTTGCGACTATTTCTTGTTAATTTCTTAGCATCCATTTTTTTTAGTTGTTTAATTGGTCGTGATTGATATTATTTGTGAAAAATGGCTCCATAGGAATTACAATCCACATAATGATATAAGCTAACCCTCCCATACAAGCGCCAATAAATAAAACGACGAAAATAATGCGGAAAAGTACCGGATCAATATTAAAATATTTTCCTAATCCTCCGCAAACGCCGCCTAATACTTTGTTGGCGCTGCTTCGATATAATTTTCTTGGTTCCATAATTTTTTCAATTTTAACTTTTAGACGCTGGATTATGTAAAAGGTTACATAGCGATCAATAGGAATCGAACAAATTATTGATTATTAGCTGAGTTCGAGATAAGCATGAGTTATGAAAACAGCATGAATTGTGCGTATATTCTTGAAATTCAACTTTTATGGAAGACTTCTTTGGAAAGAAACCGTATGCGGCTAATCCTGCGAGTATGTTAACGATAAAATTGGCGACGGAACGATGGCGGGAATGTTCGATTTGGCAAATATTTTTCAATTTGTCGTTGACAGTTTCGATGATGGAACGTTTGCGAAGCATGATTTTGCCGGTATACGGCATGATAGAGTTTTCATATTCTTTTTCAAATTGCTGATAAGTTGTATACCATTGATAAAAAGCATTTCAAAGAGTTCTTTCCCGATATATCCTTTGTCGGCAAAAAATTTTTCGGATATTTTTTTCTAAGAATCTTTCATCCTTAACAAGCTCTCTGCCGTCAACATTTCCGGTCGCGATGACAAAATTGAGCAATTCGTCTTTGTCGTTAACATCAATGTGTAATTTAAAGCCATAGAACCATTCCATGGTTGATTTCCCTGCTTCGGTAATTTCTTTGAAAACATTGTTTCTTCTGATTCTCTTGTTGTTACAAACGAAAACTTTGCTAGAATCAATAAATGAAATGCCATTTGTGTCAATGACCTGCATATGCGCTTTTCCCGTTGCATAACCCGCAGCAAATCTTACATGACTATAATATCTTCTAATCCAATAATTTAAGAGGCTGTCCCAAAAGTTTGACAGCCTCTTTTGATATTATTAAACATTGCGATTATTTGACCGGAACGTTTTTGAGTATTGCTAAAGTATGTTTCCAAAATTTATCGACCGTGGCAATTTCGATTTTTTCTTCGGGCGTATGCACTAATCGAAGCGTTGGACCGATAGAGACCATATCCATGCAGGGATATTTTTCCAAGAAGAGCCCGCATTCCAATCCTGCGTGGATTGCTCGTACGATCGGTTCTTTTTTAAAGAGTTTTTTATACTCTTCCACTGCAATTTTCAATATTTCTGAATTCGGGTTAGGATCCCAGCCCGGGTAACCGTCTGAATGAAAAGTTTTCGCTCCCGCCAGTTCAAAAACATTTTCAACCATATTCATCGCATCCTGTTTGCTGCTTTCGATGGAACTGCGTTGGCTTGTGCCGATTACAATCTTTTGTTCCGGTTGCATTTTTACGCTGGCTAAGTTTGTAGAAGTTTCAACCAAGCCCGGTAATTTCTCGCTCATAGCGATAACGCCGTGCGGACAAGCATACAGAGCGCGAATCAAGTTGAGTTGCGTTTTTTTGTCCAATACATTCGACGGCATGGCTGTTTTTTCTAAGATTGCCTTGAAATTAGGTTCTTGGATGGAGATTTCATTTTTGATTTCGGCGTGAAGTTTGTCGAACATTTCATTTAATTGAGGCGCCTTATCTTTTGAGATAGTAATAACCGCGCTTGCTTCTCGAGGGATAGCGTTATGTTTATCGCCGCCTTCAATATGGGATAATTCGATGTCGAATTTTTTTGTCGCTTCAAAGAGAAAACGGTTAAGAATTTTATTGGAATTTCCGCGTCCCTTGTGGATTTCGTCGCCGGAATGTCCTCCGATTAATCCTTTAACAGTGATTATATAAGCTTCATGATCTGCCGAAACGGGCTCTTCTTTATATGAGAAAATGGCTTTTGTATCGCCGCCGCCGGCGCATCCGATGAAAATTTCTCCTTCATCTTCCGAATCAAGATTGATAAGAATATCGCCCGACATAAATCCTTCTTGTAAAGCGAATGCTCCGGTCAGGCCGGTCTCTTCATCAACAGTAAAAAGACACTCTATCGGTCCGTGTTCAATAGAATTCTCCACTAAAATTGCTAATTCAGTTGCTACGCCAATACCGTCGTCTGCTCCTAAAGTAGTGCCATCGGCGCGTACCCATTCGCCGTCGATGACAGGCTGAATAGGATCTTTATCAAAATCGAAAACTTTCTCTTTATTTTTTTCGGCAACCATATCCATGTGGCTTTGCAAAACTATGGTTTTACGATTTTCATAACCTTTCGTCGCCGGTTTTTTAATGAGAACATTTCCCGCTTTATCTTGCTTCGCTTCTAAATTATGCGTTTTGGCAAAATCCATCAAAAAAGCGGCAATTTTTTCCTCTTTTTTCGAAGGATGAGGGATACGACATATATCCTCGAAATATTTCCAAACTAAAGAAGGCTTTAAATTTTTTAATATATATTCCATAACGGTAATTTTATATTGTGAATTTATTCATTATTTTTCTTTGAAAATTGAAACGCTAATATCGTATAATCGTCTGTTTGATCCGTTTGCGATTCGGAAAACATGGCGATACGATTTGATATATCCCTGATCAAAAGACGGGGCGTTCGTCCCGTTGAAACGCTTAATGCCGTTTCTAAACGTTCTATCCCGAACGTATCGTTTGTGCTGTCTTTTCTTCTTATGACGCCGTCGGTATGAAAAAACATGATATTGCTCTCTTCTAAAACTCTGTGAACGAAAGAATAGCCCTCGTTATAAGCCAATCCTAAAGGATTTCCATTATCGATGGGCAGAGGGAGAATATTTTTTTCCGTTATATGAAACGGAGCGGGAGCCTTGATATTGGCAAGTTCTACATCTCCGGTTTCACAATCGACGACGGCGATATTAAGTTTTACTCTAAAATGTTTTTTTCCTATTTCCAATAGAGCGTTGTTAAGATATTCCAAGCAAAGATTCAAAGGATGTTTGTAAAGCACATAAGAACGGATCAACGTCATTGTCATAATAATATTTACGGAAGATTGAATAGTTTTCGCTTTTCCTTCGACTGTGCCGCAGACAATACAGGCATGTTTGGGAGAAATGTTGAAATAATCATAAAAATCGCCGCCAATATTTTTTTGTAAAAAGTCAAAATTTTGATCAATTTTTAAGTTTTTGCCCGGAATGCCCAATAATCGGGGAATATCGTTTTTATAAAAATAACTGCGAATTTGCTGAGCGGATTCCATTTCACGTAATATCCACGTTTCATGTCCTATGGAAAACTTTATATTTTCAATATGCACTTCCAAATCTTTCTTCGTCCTGTTAAGTTGGTGAACAATCTCCGACATGTCGTCGTCGGCGATAAAAGTCATTGTTGTCGGAATGCTGGTTTCTCCCCTCCCAACATGCGCCAACGCTTCATTAATGGCGTCGATGGAGGAAATTTTTCGTTTATGCGCTCTCCAATGCCATAACAGAGCGCTCGTCATAACGATAATAATGATCAATACAGTGATTACCAGAATAATGCGTAAGCTTTTGATCATGGGATAATCATGAAAAGATAGCGCAAAAGCAAGATTTTTCCCTTTAAGTCCTTTGAAAAATATTTCGTTGGTCATTTCCAGAAAATTACTTGAAAATTTACGTTCTCCTATATCCCCGTTTCGCATTTGCAGTAAAATTGAAGCAAAATCCAGATCGCCTTCTTTTTCGACGTCTTGCATAATGTTTTGGTTGACTTTAAAATTTCCTCCGGTTCTGCTGACAACTACTCCTGTCGACGAAAAAATTAAAAAGAAGGCGTCGTCGTCGCCGGCATAATCTTTAAAACTTTTTTCAATAACTTCGTTAAGCCAATGGAGGCTTAAATTGATGCCAAAAAATCCTTTAAAACGAGCCGCCGAATCGACTACCGGAACAAAAAATTGCATCTCCATATTATTGGTAAACGTATCGAAATAAGGAGCTCCCCAAAATGCGCTTTTATTTTGAGATAGATTTTCATGTAAATTTGTTTGTTGAATAGCGGAGAAATAGGAATCAAAAGAGCGAGAGTTAATTTCTTGCAACTCTTTTTTCATGTAGGTTTTAAAACATGCGAGCGAATCGTCGTCCGGCTCAAGAATACAACAAAAAGCGGCGGTTATATTTTCATTATTTTGAAGCAACGCCGATAATTTTTGTCTGATAGCGAACGCGTCTTTTTGGATAGAGAGTAAAAACTGCGCAGAAGTCAAACATTGTTGCTCATTGCGCTCAAAAACTACTTCAGCGCTTTTAAGAGCATAATCCAAACTCTTTTCCGCCATCTGCTTAGCTTCGTTTTTCAGCGACTCTTCCCGTTTAATGTCGATAAAAACAATCCATCCCAACATTAAAATAGCGACAATAATGGTAATGATAAAAGCTACGCGCCTTAAAAACCTGCTCTTTCTCACTATTTGAATTTTTTAACAAAGGTAATAATAGTTTGTAAATCTATTTCCGAAAATTGAAATTTATTTTCACGATTTTCTACGCAAACCGTCACAATATGTTTGCCGTCCGACTCATTCTGTACGACGTCGCAAAGTTGTAGAACTTCGTTGTCGTAGATAGAAATACATTCTTCGTTATATTGTATTTCAAAGCTGTCGAGCGGACGCGTCAATCCGACTCCGATCATTTTGAGATACGCCTCTTTTATAGTCCAAAATCGAAGAAACGCGCGACGTTGATCATTTTCGGAAAGGCTCTCAATAAATGTCGCTTCCGATAACGTAAAATATCGTTTGGCAATCTCTAAATTTGCCTTGCGAGTCAACGCTTCAACATCGACGCCGACGGCTCTATTTTCCGAAAAAGCGGCAATGATCACGTCGCCTCCATGCGTGAGGTTGAATTCTAATTCCGGAAAATCGCCGTAATAAGGTTTTCCTTTTTCATGAGCGGCAACGACGACGCCGGAAGGATGAACATGAAAACGTTCGGATGCTTCCATGCGACATAATATCCACCCCAAAGTTTTTTCAATACGATCTTTTTCCTTTTTTGATTTTAGAATATAATAACGTTCTTTTTCGGATAATATTGACAGAAACAGTTCCTGATATGACTCAAAAATTTCTAAAGAAGGGCGGGTTAATATTTTAATTGTTACCATGCTTATTTTTATTTCTCGCCATGCGTTCAAAAGAATCAGTTGATTGTCGATTTCAATTGTTGAATACGTTGATACGACTCGTTGATACGTTGTTCGGGAATCGTCTTCTCCGCAACAAGCTCTATGATCGCGTTTAAAACCTTTTGAGCGACTTTCGGATCATACCCGTCCGGAGAATTGTTGGAGAATGTCAAAATATCTATGCCGGCGTTTATCGCCCAAGCGATCGATTCTTTAAAACCAAAATTTTCAGTAATTGCGCCCATATTCATATCGTCCGAAATCACGCACCCTTGCCATCCGAGGGAATCGCGCAATATCCCGATAATGATTTTTTGAGAAAGCGTTCCCGGATATACGGGATCAAGATTAGCATTAAAAACATGCGACGACATCACTGCGTCGCACATGCCTTCTTGTATCATTTTGCGATAAGGGATCAACTCTTTTTCTCTCCATGAATGGGTTACGTCGGTAAATCCGTCATGAGAATCTGCCGCAGAGCTTCCATGTCCCGGAAAATGTTTTAAACAACTTAAAATTCTATTTTTGCGGTGTTCCTCAACAAAAATAGAGGCATGTTTAACTACGATATTTTCATCTGCCGAAAAAGAACGTTCTATTTTACCAATCACAGGACATTTTGTGTTGATATTCAAATCAACGCATGGCGCAAAATTGAGATTTATTCCACATTCTGCGAGCGTTTCGGACATTTTTTTTGCATAGAATCGGGTGGAATCTTCTTGATCGATCGTTCCGAGATATTGCGCCGAGACCATTTTTGGGAACCCATAATTGGTTTTTAAACGATTAACATAACCTCCTTCTTGATCAATGGCAATAAACAATTTTTCGGAGGAGATATCCTGTAACTGTTTACAAAGATTTTGTAATTGTTGTGGAGATTGAATATTTCTCGGACGGCTTTTCGACGGAACGTCGTATTCAAACAAGATAACGCCGCCGATTTTTAGTTCTTGAATATCTTGTGCGATGGGATGATTTTTATCGATTTCCGTTCCTCGAAATCCAACCATGATCATTTGAGCCGCTTTCTCCTGCAACGTTATTTCATTTTGCGAACAAACAGTGAAAGATAATAATCCTGCCAGTATAAAAAGTATTGTTTTCAAATGGAATAATTTCTTCATCATATTTTTTAATAAACGCAAATTAAGCGGAAAATTGTCAATCAAGAACAAATATTTATCAAAATCATCTTACCTCTGAAACCGTAACTTCTTCGTCCCGTATATAGACCAATCTGCCGCTTACAACTTCATAGCCCATTTGCAGGATTGCTTTTGAATAATCCCGCAGTTGATTTTCGTGTTCCGGATTATAAGAGCCGGTTTTATAATCGACAATATGAACTTCGTTCCCTTTTATTACGGCTCTATCGGGACGTATTTCTCTATTTTCAGGAAGCAAAATGGCAGTTTCTCGTAAAATAGTATTCCCTTTTTGGAAAAAATGCTCTAATTCCGGATGAAAAATAATATTCTGCAAAATATTTTCAATTTTCTCCATATCTATTTCCGGAAAGGCGCCTGTTGCAAGAAAACGGTGTATGACAGGTTTTATATCGTCGGCTGTTTCTATCTTTTCCAAAATGGAGTGCACCATATTTCCGTAATCAATTTGACGGGAGTTCCACATTCGGTCCGAATATCTGCGAATAGAAATGCGCTCTTGCCAAGGGATGATATTTTTCATGAAATATTGATTATCAGGAATATTTTCCGCTTCCTTTTCCGTTTGCAAAATGGATTCTCCAAACAGGTACGTTTCTTTGTCGTCTTCCCACATCGCTTCGTTTACTAAGAAATTGTGAAGAATATCTGCCATAGAGGGATTTTCTTCTTTCCAGATTTTTTTATTTTTGGAAATAATATGAAGCTCTTTTTTCGGTCGCGTGCAAGCGACATAAAAAACGTTGAGCATATCCAAAGAACTTTTAGCTGTCTCTTCGTTGTAATAAGATGCAAAATCGGTATCCAATAAATCCTTATTTAACGATAACAAGGTTGCAGGAAGAAAATATTGTGTTTCATCCAAATCAATCCAAATCGTATCTTCCGATTTCTTGAAATCGGCGTCGGCAAAGGGGTAAACGACAACGGGAAATCCCAATCCTTTTGCTTTATGAATGGTCGTTACTTTGATGGCGTTGGTATTTTCTGGAATAATTAATGAGAGTTTTGTTCCCTCTTTTTTCCACCATTTCGGAAAATCATTTACTGATGAAATACCATTTGTTTGCGCTTTAACGATGCCGTCGAGGAAAAACCTCAGATAAATATTTTCAGCAGGGTTAAAATGAAAAGCAATCATTAACGACGCGGCGGCGTCAAATAATGTCGAACCGGAAAGGGCGTCAAAATCGATATCAAAACCTTGATCTTTGAGAAATTTCCGGAATTCCGTTTTTTCGATGTTATCAATATTTTCTATAATAGAATCGTCCCATGCAAGATTTTTATTTTTCCAAAGAGCCAACCAAAAGATTATTTTGTTGGAGATATTAGGAAAGGCGCAATAATTTAACGCGGCGCACAATATGTTGATCTCATCCGACGACGTCAACAAAAGCGACTCCGACGACGCTACGGAGATATCATGTTCGGTTAAATATTGCGCAATTGTAGAACTTTCGTTGTTTGTACGGCACAAAACGGCAATGTCATTCCACGAAAATCCTCTTTCCGTCAAATTTTGGATAGTTTGCCATGTCGTTTCGCACATATTTTCTTCGTACGAGCGTTCATCGTCGTCCGAAATGAAGCAAATAGAAACAAATCCTCCTGATCTCCTCGGAAGCGGATCCAGCGTCAAGTCGGAATAGACATTTTTTAACTCTTGATATTCTGTCGGAATGTATTGTTTGGCAAATTCAAAAAGTTTATTGGAAAAATCCACAATCGCCTTTTCGGAGCGAAAATTCGTATGAAGCCGTTTTAGATTGATATATTCTTTAAAAGAACGTTCCGCATTATCTTTCGGAGCTTGTTCTGTAAGAGAAGAGAGCCTTTCAAATTGCTCGACATCTCCGTTTCTCCAGCGATAAATGGCTTGTTTTCCATCGCCGACGATCATCGATAATCCGTTTTCGGAAAGCGCATTCAATACCAAAGGGACAAAATTGTGCCATTGCAAGACGGAAGTATCTTGAAACTCGTCGATCATATAGTTATGATAACGCGAGCCGATACGTTCGTAAATATATGGAACGGACTCCTTACTGATAGTATCAGCAATCCGTTTATTGAGTTCGGAAATATGTACAATGCCATTCATCTCCCGTATTTCGGAGATAAAATGGCTTATTTCATTGAGGAGCATCGTCGCATGAAAATTTT
Source organism: Bacteroidales bacterium (assembly GCA_031254805.1). Taxonomy (GTDB): domain Bacteria; phylum Bacteroidota; class Bacteroidia; order Bacteroidales; family WRLA01; genus WRLA01. The sequence continues at coordinate 13,443 of JAIRTP010000049.1, read as the reverse complement.
TCAGAATATTTTGAAAAATAATCACTTTGGCCCTATTTTTATCCTGAAAATCAATAATTTCAAGATAAGCTTTTTCTATTTCCGGAGCTAATGTTTCAACCGTTAACTTTTCATACGCCGTCGCTTTCGACGAAGTCCATTTACCGCTTTCGACTGTTTTATCGGAATTTGTCCGGCTTGGAAATTCCGACGGATCTTTTACCAATTTTTTGAAAAAACTCGGAATTCCTCTATTTCCATGGGCAAAAAAATTCGTTATTTCTTTGATTTTCTCCCAAATGGGATTGCTAATATCGGAAATGCGTCGTTTATATTGTTCGAGAAAAGCGTTTATTTTTTTATTGAATTCTAATAAATCCGGCAAATCGTATGCTTCCAACTGTTTGCGTTGATCTACGCCGTCTTCTTTAAGCATTCTTTGAGCAAAAGTTTTCAGATCGTTCACAATATTGTAATGTCTGTTCTCTGAGATTTTTTTCCTCGCAAAATCTATCAAAATATCTGTAATGATCTCGCCTTCTCCGGCTTTGGCGATCAACATATCTACGGCTCTGGAAATGATCTCGTCGGCGTCTAATTCCAATTTGAACTCTAAAGGCAAATTCATTTCTCTCGCAAAAGTTTGCACCAAAGCGTTAGAAAAACTGTCAATTGTTCCGATGGAGAAAAAAGAGTAGTTATGGAGAATATTTTCTAAAACAGCACGAGATTTTTCGATTAATTCCGTTTCGCTCATACCGATCGTTTCCATCAACGCAGGAACCATCGCGTTCCATGTCTCGCTATCCGGCTCATTTTTCCCATTAGCGATATCGGAAAGATAGGTCAAAATCCGCGATTTCATCTCTTCCGCGGCCTTATTGGTAAAAGTAATAGCCAATGTTCGCCTGAATCCTTCCGGTTCGCGCAAAATGATCGACAGATATTCTTTCACTAACGAAAATGTTTTTCCCGTTCCCGCCGAAGCTCTGTATATGAGAAAATCGTGCATTTTTAGTATGACTATATTAATGAGATGTTACTTATTAAATTTATTAAAATAATCGTCTATTTCCGATCGTAATTCTATTCCAACACGTTCAAATATATCCAACAACTGATTGTAACTTCCTTCTCCTCCTAAAAAATCCCAAAATTCTTCAGCCACTTTCAATTCCTGTTCTAAATCTAACATTCCAGCCATCGTCCAGCGAGAATATGGTTTTGGAGCGTAAGGATTATAAGAAATCGCAATTAATGCATTAATTGCGATTCCTGCATCTTCAGCAAACACGCAAGCTGTCCATTCAAGTAATGTTCTTTTGAATTCTTTAAATCCGCCTTTATTCGGTTTAGCTGTTTTAATATCGAATAAATATCGTTCTCCGTTTTAAATTTATCTGTATGATTATCTAAAAAATATTCGACTAACTGAGGTATAAATTTTCCTTTATATGGATGTAATCGGCGAACATGTTTTGTCGCTTCGGACTCTTTATATTGTTCAAAAGATAATACCCAATTTAAATCATCTCCTAATTTTTCTCTAAATGCAGTTTCTCTTGATTGATTATACGATTTATAATAATTCAGAAGATTTTGTTCCGACACCTGTATTGAGCCATTATCGCCTATTTGTTTTATTCTTCCATATTGAATAAGGTATGAGATATTCGAAGTTGTTACATCTCTACCGACAAAATCAGTTGCCCATTCACTGGCTTCTTTTACCGTTAACAATCTATCGCCTATAATCATTTCAGATATTAATTTCTTTACAAGGATAATTTTTTAGAAGAATCACATACCCATTTTTCCAATCTTTTCCAAAAACCGATACAACAGCCGCACGCCTGTTCCCGTTCCTCCGGCGGTTTTCCAATCGTTCGGTTTTGAGAGATAAGCGCATCCGGCGATATCAAGATGAATATAAGGCGCATTGGTAAATTTCTCTAAGAATTTGCCGGCAGAAATGGCTCCGCCTTCGGCTCCGCCAAGATTTTTCATATCGGCAATATCGGATTTTAATTCTTTAGCGTAATCGTCCCAAAATGGAAATTCGGCGATACGTTCGTATACTTCGAAACTGCATTTTATCAATTCGTTCAACTCTTTTTGCGCGTTACCCATTCCTACTATTCCATATTTTCCGATAGCGCGTGCAGCGGCGCCTGTTAAAGTGGCCAAATCGATGATTAATATCGGATTAAAACGCGCCGCATAACTGATCGCGTCTGCCAGTATCAATCGCCCTTCCGCATCGGTGTTGGCAACTTCGACGGTTTTTCCGTTATGCATGGTAATGACGTCGCTCGGTAAAAAGGAATGATTACTAATGCGATTATCAGTGGCGGGCATCAATGCAACGACGTAAACGGGGAGATTACTCTTCGCGACGGCGCAAATAGCGGCTGTTACCGTCGCCGCGCCGGCCATATCCGTTTTCATCTCATCCATATAGCGTTCCGGTTTCAGGTTGCTCCCTCCCGTATCGAAAGTTACGCCTTTTCCTACTAAAACAACAGGTTTTTTATTAACTGCATTTTTCGGGTTCCACTCGATCACAGTAAAAGTAGGAGGATCTTCCGAACCTTGGTTTACGGCTAAAAGGCCTCCCATTTTCAACGCTTCAATCTTTTTGCGATTCATGATTTCGACCGACGCTCCGGCTTGTCGCGCAAACTCCGCCATCTCTCTCGCAAAAGACGTAGCCGTAAGGTATGAAGCAGGTTCGTTAACCCAATCGCGCACTTTTTTTACGGCGTCGACAACGATGTTTTGCGTTTCAATTTCTTCTTCGGAGAGATCTTCGGACAAGATAAATATTTTTTGAAGTTTTGCTTTTTTCTCATCCGAATCGGTAAAATATTTCGTAAAACGATAAGCTGATAGAGATAGTCCTTCCGCAGTAGCTAAAAAATGTTTTTTCCCAAGATCGCCTATAATCTCAACTTCTTTGCAGTTTTCATTTTCAAAATAAGGCAACGCTTTTGACGCTAAAATGCGACAATTTTCCAATTGTTTTTCTAAAATCGAATCTTTTCGGTTTGGACGGATGAAAATCTCTAACGGCGCGTTTATCGTATTGAATACAAATATATCTTTTTCATTATCAGTGAGGTGATTTTCTATCCATTGCGCTTTAGTCTTAGAAAATATTTTAGTAAGATTTGATTTGTTTTCAGATAAAACCCACAATTTGGCTCTATCTTTTCCTTCTTTTTTTTGTAAGCATATCATGATATCGTATTTTTGCAAAATAATATGCAAAGTTAGTAAAATAGCGTAACGCTTTGCTTTAAAATATTGAATTTGTGAAGACAAGAATAACCGAACTTTTTAATATTGAACATCCTGTTGTTGCCGGCGGGATGATTTGGTGTAGCGGTTGGCGGTTAGCCGCCGCGGTTAGCGAAGGCGGCGGATTGGGATTGATCGGAAGCGGTTCGATGGAGCCGGAAATATTGCGCGAACATATCGTAAAATGCCGGCAAGCGACAGATAAACCTTTCGGCGTCAATTTGCCCATATTTTCGCGCCATTCGGAGGCGTTCGTGGAAATTATTTTGGCAGAACGAGTAAAAATTGTTTTTACTTCGGGAGGAAATCCGGAAAGATTCACGAAATTGCTAAAAAAGCGTGGAATCATTGTCGCGCATGTGGTCGCCAACCGAAAAGGCGCGTTGAAATGCGTCGAAGTTGGCGTTGACGCCGTCGTTGCGGAAGGTTTTGAAGCGGGCGGACATAACGGCAGAGAAGAGACGACAACGATGGCGTTGGTTCCCGATATTCGCAATCGCATTGATATTCCGTTGGTTGCAGCAGGAGGTATTGCTACGGGAAGAGGAATGTTAGCGGCGATGGCGTTAGGAGCCGAAGGCGTTCAAATCGGCACTCGATTTGCCGCATCGGAAGAGGCTTCCTGTTCGGAGGCGATCAAAAAAACGATCATTTTTTCCAAAGATGGGGACACCGATTTCGTTTTGAAAAAATTATCTCCCGTTCGATTATGGAAAAATGAATTCTATCAACGCGTGAAGGAGTATGAAACGCGCAACGCTTCCGAAGAGGAACTCCTTGATCTCGTCGGTTTCGGACGAACAAAAAAAGGTATTTTTGAAGGCGATTTAATAGAGGGAGAGATAGAATTCGGACAGATCGCCTCAGTCATTAAAGACGTTAAACCGGCGGCGGAAATTATTAAAGAAATTGTAGCGGAATATGAACAAATGAAGCAAAAATTGCCTTAATATTATATTCCATAGATAAAATAGGATTATTTATGATAACAAAATTTCAAGACATTATTTCGAGCTGGTTTACATCTATTCAATTTGAATCGGCCGATTCGAAATATATCGCCGCATGGCTGCTTTTTATGGTAGGAATAGCGTTGTCATACGGCATATATTATCTCTCGCAATGGCTTTTGTCTGCCGTATTGAGAAAAATCAACAACAGAAAAGGATCTTTGATGTATAAAGCGATCTTGGACAGGAAAGTATTGCGCCGGTTTTCGTATATTCCCGCTTTGATCATCCTCAATATATGCGTACACACTTTTTTCTCTGATCATGCCAAAACTCTTGCATTTTTCTCGGCTATTATGAACATTTTCTCCATCGGAGCGACGGTTTCTATTATTGCTTCTATTTTGAATGTGTTGGAAGATATGTACAACCAAACCAAATTTGCCCGTCAAGGTTCTATCAAAGGCATTTTACAAGCCATTAAGACGGTTATGTTCATCATTGCGGCTATTTTTATGATCTGTCTGTTAGCGGGCGTGAAGCTTCAAACGTTATTGGGAACGTTAGCGGGAGCTTCGGCCGTGCTGATGTTGGTTTTTCGAGATCCTATTCTCGGATTGGTGGGAGGAATTCAGTTGTCGTTAAATAAAATGGTTCTTCCCGGAGATTGGATTGAGATGCCTGCCGCTAATGCCGACGGCGATGTGGAGGAAATCTCTCAAATTACCGTAAAAGTGAGAAACTTCGATAATACCATTACAACCATTCCGACTTATGATTTGATCTCTAAGCCGGTAAAAAACTGGCGCGGAATGTTCGAATCGGGAGGTCGGCGTATCAAGCGCGCTATTTATATTGATATGAACAGCGTTATGTTTTGCACGGATGAGATGCTTAAGCGTTTTCGAAAAATAGAGTATATCGCCGATTATATCGACAACAAAGAAAAAGAGATCGAAAAACATAACGACGATCGTAAGATCAATGAAAAATTGGAAGTAAACGGACGACGTCAAACCAATTTGGGCGTATTCCGCGCTTATTTGAGCCGGTATTTACATAATCATCCGAGATTGAATCATGACTTTACGGTGATGGTCAGACAACTTCAATCCGGAAATTCGGGGATTCCTTTGGAAATATATGTTTTCACGGATACAACTAAATGGAGAGAATACGAAGATATTCAGTCCGATATATTCGATCATATTATTGCGGCGGTTCCTTATTTTAATTTAAGAATCTTCCAAGAACCGTCGGATCATGCCGTAACAAGCATTAATGCAGCGTCGTCGCCGGAAGGAAGAATCGGTAAGTAAATAATTTACTACTTTTGCAATGGTTTTGTGGTTTTATAAAGGCAATCATTATTATTACGAAATGAATCTAAAAATTTATTATTGATGAAAAAAACAGCTTACTTTTTTTTATTGCTACTCATTCCTTTTTTTACTTATTCCCAAGAGGATATGTCTATTTATGAACTTTATGAACATTCGAAGTTGACGCACCGCATGACTCCGGAAGAGGCGCTTCGGAAAGATGAGATAGGGAGAGGATTTACCGCAACCGATCCGCCTAGGGGTTCTATTATAAATATTTCGGAATTTCATCCGATACGAGGCGTTATGATCCGTTATCCTTTGGGAATTCCCGTCTCTTTGGTAAAGACTTTTTCGGAATTGGCGCAAGTGACCGTTATTGTTTCCTCTTCGCAACAAAACGCGGCCGCCAATGCTTTTAACAATGCCGGCGTTAATATGGATAATGTAGAATTTTTGATTGCTCCATCGGATAGTTATTGGACGCGCGACTACGGCCCTTGGTTTATTATAGATGGCAATGACGAATTCGGGATTGTAGATTTTCCATATAATCGACCGCGTCCTAACGACGATAATATTGCTTCTAAAGCGGCGGAATTTTACGATGTGAATCTTTTCAATATGAATGTGGTTCATACGGGAGGAAATTATATGACCGACGGTTATCACGTGTCGTCGTCTACTACGTTGGTTCAATCGGAAAATTCTTCGTTAACATTGGAGCAAATCAATCAAAGAATGAAGGATTATCTTGGCATTGAGAATTATCATCTTTTTGAAGATCCACAAGGAGAATATATTGAGCACATTGATTGTTGGGCAAAATTTTTGGCTGTTGACAAAATATTGGTTGTGCGCGTAGCGACTTCTGATCCGCGATATCAGGTTTATGAAAATATTGCGGAATGGTTCGAAAACGCCGATACGCCGTGGGGAAATAAATATCGCGTTTATCGGGTATATGCTCCTGGAGGCAGCAGGGCAACGCCTTATACCAATTCTTTTATTATGAATCATCATGTCTTCGTTCCGCAAACGGGAAGCCCGCACGATGCGGCGGCAATTGAAGTCTATCAGGAAGCGATGCCGGGTTATACTGTCGTTCCGGTAATGCAGGCTGGAAGTACGCCATGGTTGGATACCGACGCATTACATTGTCGAACGCATGAAATTGCCGATACGGAGATGTTGCTGATAAAACATTATCCGCTCTTAGGAGAACAAAATTTCGATGAAGGATATACCATCCATGCCGATATCACGGCTTATAGCGGAGAATCATTTGTAACGGATTCGATGTTAATATATTACAAAATTAATAATGACGAGTGGAAAACTACGCTTTTAGAGCCTCAATCAGGCAAGCAATGGGAAGGAACGATTTCTGGTTGTGGCGTCGGCGATGAAATAGCATATTATCTTTTTGCGAAGGATAACTCAGGACGCCGCGAATGTCATCCGTATATCGGAAAATACGATCCCCATATTTTTACAATTAGCGGGGAAGGCGCTCCGAAGGTTTCTGTCGACGTCGACGCATTTGACGAAATATCATTTTCTACAGATGACTCCGAGTATTATCTACATATTGCCAATAACGGTTCAAGCTCGTTGACTTTTGAATTGAATACGCTAACATTTGCAAAAGGGAAGATACAAGAAGATATTTTATCTTATGATCCTCGACAAGGTTTAATAACTCCCGGAGATTCTCAAAAAATTACCATTGTTGCGCATACGACGCATTTGTCAACCGGAGTCTACAACGAAGTCATTCAGCTACTTACAAACGATCCTGATCGGCCTGAGATTCAAATTCCGATCATGATTAAAGTTTATGACGGAATTATAGTTCCCGATACGATCTGGGTCGACGCTAATACGAGCCTTGAAACTTCTTTTACTTTAACCAGCGATTTTGATCCGGAACTTATTTTAACCGCGGTAAATACCAATTTTAACGGGAGAATTTTTCCGGAAGAAGGCGACGAATTGCCGTTAACTATTTTGCAGAATCAAGAGATCGTATTTAAGGCGGAATATGAGGGGATTGAAATCGAAACCGACACGCTCTATTTCGATTGCGCTTTCGTAACGGATAAAATGTCTCGAAAAATGATTGTCGCATTTATTCCTAAAAATGAAAGCGGTATAACGGAAGAACAATTATTTAAAACGAACGTTTATCCCAATCCAGCGGCTAATTCCGTCACTTTCACTTTCGATTTGGAAAAACCGCGACAAACAGAAATTATCATCTATGATCCGATGGGAAAAATCGTTGCAAGAATTTCTCAAAAGAATAATGTCGCGGGAAAACAAGCGATAGTATGGAATATTGGCTCCAACGTAGCTTCAGGAGTATATTTTTATAATGTTATAACAGACGAAAAAAGAAGTTTTGGGAAACTGATAATTTTGAAATAAACAAATCTTATTAAAAGATTAGCAAGCGTACATTTGTTTTGTTTGTTGGCCCGTTCCCTTTTGCATATGGGAAAGCCAAAAATCAATGCAAAGTTAAAGGAATTGAAAAAGAGGATATTGACAATAAAATTTGAAACATTTATAAAGATGATTTTCTGTATTTGAACGGGACATTGAGTCGATAAAAAAGGATATGCAAAAGTAGAACTTTTTGGTAAGTCTTGTCTTCTAAAACAGCTTGACGATTATTAATAACTAAAAACTTTGTACTTTTGCCATCATATTTTTCAAGATATGGCGCATCAAGCTAAAACCATAAATATAAAGAATAAAAAAGCTGAATATCAATATTTTTTGATGGACAGATTTACGGCTGGGATTCAGTTGACCGGTACGGAGATTAAATCAATCCGGGCGGGAAAAGTATCTTTAGGAGAAGCTTATTGCGCATTTGAAGGAGGGGAGTTATTTTTAAAAAACGCTCATATTGCCGAATATGAATTTGGAACTTACGCCAATCATAATCCAAAACGCGACAGAAAATTACTGTTAACGCGCAGAGAACTTAAAAAGTTACAAAACAAAGTCAAAGAACGAGGGCTTACCATCATTCCTGTTTTGCTTTTTATTAATGAAAATGGTTTGGCAAAAGTAGAGATAGCATTGGCAAAAGGAAAACATTATTACGACAAACGAGAAACCTTAAAAAAGAGCGACGCTAAAAAAGATATTAATAGAGCAACAAAATTGTATCGAGAGCGTTAACATAAAAAATATTAGTTATGAAAAAGTTATTTTTGTGGATTTGCTTATTGGGATTTACTTTAACCTCAATGGCGCAAGAAGAGAAAGCAGAACCAAAATGGGCTGACTTTAATGGAACGATCGCGGCGGAAAAAAATCCGAAAATTACCATGATCTATGTTTACAATACGCCGTGCAATTTATGCCCGAATATTGAAAATAAGGTATTTGCCGATTCTACGGTAATAAAAGCTTTAGAGAAAGATTTCATTGCCACAAAATTATTCGCGTCTTCACAAGAAGAGTATCAATACAAAGGAGATACGCATAAATATACCGAATTTATCGATGACGAGGGCGTTAATACCTTAGCTATTTTATTGTTAGACGGAAAGATGGGTTATCCTACTTGCGTTTTTCTTGATGAAAATAATGATAAAATCGGAACGCATGTTTATGTTAGGGAAGTTGGTGCAATGATGCAAATCTTGGAATTTTATTCTTCCGGAAAATATGTAGAAACTGCTTTTGAAGAGTGGATTAAGGAGCAATAAGTCAAAAAACACATATAATCCAGACGCTAAAACTCATAGCGTTGTTTACCGTTCATAAAGAATGAAGCCGGAATATTGAAAGTTTTCGGGATGGTCTCATTTTCTATCAGATTATTAGGATTTCCTGTCACAATATTCCTGTTTTGATCAATAAGCCAGATATGATCGGCTAAAGCGACAGCCATTTCAATGTCGTGAGTAGAGAGCAGGATAGATTTGGAAAAATTTCGCGCTAAGTTTTTCAACAATCGCATTAGTTCTATTTTCGACGGAAAATCTAAAAAAGCGGCCGGTTCGTCCAGTAAGATCAAAAAGGTTTGTTGCGCTAAAGAACGCGCTAAAGCCGATTTTTGGCGTTCGCCGTCGCTCAAATTAGTAAGATAACGATCGCGTAACGATTCTATTCCTACATCGGCAATGGCTTGATCAATAATCTCATTATCTTGTTTCGATAATTTTGCCTGTCCGCCCAGATAAGGATAACGTCCAAAAGCGACAAGATCAAAAACGGTCATGAAAGGGGCTTTAACGGGATGCGTTAATACGACGCTCAACCGTTTTGAGATCTCTTTCTCAGAAAGTTCTCCCATTTCTTTATTTTCTAATAGGATTTTTCCGCCGAGCGATTTTTGCATTCCTGAAAACGTTCGTATCAGGGTAGATTTTCCCGCGCCGTTCCTCCCTATCAAGCAGGTAATTTCTCCTCGCCTCAGAGATAGATTTAAGCCTGAAAAAAGTGGGAGTTGGTACCCGACGGAAAGTTCTATGACTTGTAAAAGGATCATTTTTTGCGTTTCAGAATTAGAAATATAACAATTGGCGCGCCGATAATAGAAGTAACGGCGTTAACCGGAAGCACATGATCGGTTCCGGGCAGAGAAGCGACTAAATCGCATAACAACATTAACGCAATACCGATAACTATACTTGCAGGAATCAATATGCGATGATCGAATGCTTTGAAAATCATGCGGGCAAAATGAGGAACCATTAAACCAACAAAAGCGATCGTTCCGCAAAACGAAGTAATAACCGCTACCAAAGCCCCTGATAATAAAACATTGACAACCATCAATCGTTTCACATTTGTTCCGCTATTCAAGGCGTATTCTTCGCCCATCACAAAAGCGTTCAATCCTTTACTTTGAAAAAAAGTAATAATAAGCAGAACTGCCGAAGCGACCATAGTAAGCAATGCGCGCGGCATGGGAATATTTTTGAACGAACCCATTCCCCATACGATAAAGGTTTGAAGCCCTTCTTTAGTAGCAAAAAATTGTAAAATTCCCGTAATGGCGCCGACGGTATATCCGGCAATAACGCCTACAAGCAACAAAGTTGTTCCGCTGACGCGTCGCGCTAAAATCGTCATTAAAAACAGAATGAGAGAAGCTCCAAAAAATGCAGAGAATAAAAGCGTTACGCTATTTCCAAAAAAACTGTTGAGACTGTTCCCAACGACCAACGTTACGATAGCAACACCCAAAGAAGCTCCGGCGCTTACGCCTAATATCGACGGATCGGCTAAGGGATTGCGAAACAGTGTTTGCATGGAAAGTCCCGATACGGAAAGCGCCGCTCCCGCTGCTGTAGCGGCGATGGCTTCAGGTAAACGTAATTTGAAAAAAATTCTGTAATAAGAAGAAGAACTATCCGAAGCTCCGGTAATAATCTTAATGATCTCGTCAAACGGTAAAGGCGTCGATCCGAACATTAAGTCCAGCAAAAAAAGCAGTACTGCGCAGCACAGCAACAGTGAAAACAACAAAGCATTTCTTTTCGATGATTTCATTTTCATTCTCTTGCCGCAAAGATACGATATAAAAACTTTTGCCGTTTGGATGATTCGAGGATTTGTAAGAAAAGTAAAAAACGCTTCAAGGATTGGTTGAAGCGTTTTTTTGTTCATTTTTATGCGATCTTATTAATATTCATCTTCGTGAAAAAAGAAATCGTCTTTGGTAGGATAATCAGGCCAAACATCTTCTATACGTTCATAAATTTCACCTTCATCCTCCATTTCTTGAAGATTTTCGATTACGCCTTGCGGCGCTCCCGAACGGATAGCATAATCAAGCAATTCTTCCTTTGTCGCCGGCCACGGCGCGTCCTCTAATTTCGATGCAAGTTCAAGTGTCCAATACATATCTCGTCTCTCCTTTAATTTTTTGCAAAACTAATTTTTTTTTAATTGCAACTAACATTTATATTAAAAAATATTTTTAATATAAAATGATAATAATCAACCATTTATGTTATTTATTATAATCCTTTGGATTGCTTGCTTTAAAAAAGTGATTTATTGCGATTAATTTCATGAGAAAATTCTACCTTTGTAAGCAAAAATCATACGATGAATACAAAATCAGTAATTGACTTTCTCGAACAACTTGCAAACAATAATAACAGAGAATGGTTCAGCGAGAATAAAGATTTATATGCCGCCGCTCGCAATGAAGTACTTGGTTTTCTCGGCAAGCTCGTCCAAAAATTGGTACAGATTGATTCTTCCATTCAAGGATTTACAGATCCATCGCAAGCTCTGTTTAGAATATATCGCGACGTTCGTTTTTCAAAAAATAAAGCGCCGTATAAAACGCATTTCGGAGCTTTTTTTGCAAAAGGAGGAAGAACTTCCATGTATCCGGGATATTATATCCATTTTGAACCGGAAAATACTTTGATAAGCGGCGGCACATGGTGTCCCGATCCGCCTTTATTGAAGAAAATACGTCAAGAAATCTATTACAATGGGGAAGCGCTTGTCAAGATTTTAGAAAAGCCCAAATTTAAAAAACTTTTTCCGGGACTTGACGATCAGGAAAAATTGAAACGTATTCCGGCAGGATATCCTTCTGATTTTGAATATGAAGATTTTCTGAAATATAAACATTACACTGTTTCCGCTTTTATTCCTGAAAATATCTTATTCTCAGATAAGTTGGAAAGCTATATTTTAGACGTATTCGAAACGTTACAACCTTTCAACGCCTTTTTCCAAACGATTATAGATGAAGAGGCTTGAGAATAAAAAGATATCGGCCTCACCGCTTGATCTTACTATCGGTATTTGCCGTTATATTCAGCGGATGCATGCATTTTCTTCCGAATGCAAGTCTTTTGGATGGACTATTCAACATGACTTTTTCCAATAAAATGTTTATCTCAAACATTTTACAAACTACGCCAAAATTATTCAACGGAAAAATATATAAAAATCGGGCTAAATCTTTTTTGAGGCGCTATCAGGAAAAATAGCGTACCGCTCGTAACAAGAAGAAGTCTTCCTAGTTTCATCTTTGCAACATCCTGAATTTTTTTGGATAATTTCGAATAACTCAACTTGTTGTTCATCCATTTTCAGGAGGCGAGGCTTGGTTTGTTTTGACCAGGACAACAGATAAATTATCGCATACATATTTGGGGTGAATTCTCAGGAACGACTAAGTAAATATTATTACCAAGTTATAGAAATTGCAAGAGATGAAAGTGAAATTTTGTAAGATTTCCTGACTTCGTCACACAAAAATGTGCATAAACATAACTATTTGATTAATATAATATTGTAATTTTGTGTCACCCAAAATCGGGTGACACGACTGAATTTTTAATGTATATGTTTGTACGACGCAAGTCTACAAAGAACTCGAACGACGGCTCAAGTGTTCAGACATAAAAATGAGCGTAGATAAAGTTCTTGCCATGGCGAAAACAATCACTACTATTGAAATAAACTTGCCAAAAAATAAAGACACCATGAGCAAAACTTTAATCATGAATCGACACAAAAAGATTGCTCCGCTCTTCGATGATGATTTTTGGGTGACACGTTGGCGAAGTCAGGAAAAATAGATGAACTACACCGAACTAATCCAAATTATCAACGATAATTTTTAGGGCGTTGCATTGCGGAAAATAGGTAAAGTCTTGTTACGCTTGCATTTTTATATCCGACAATTTTATATCCCCTAAAGCAGCCTCTAATTTAGGATGAATTTTCGTTCCTATCCAATCTTTTTCAATTTCATAAGGAAAAGAGAGGATTGAAGAAGAAGAAATCGCAACTGCTTTTGCAAATTTTACCCCCAACAGATTTAATAATTGCATGGGAAGAATTTTTTCAAATATTGCTATGTCCGAAAAATAGTTGGAATAGTTGATAGT
>JAIRTP010000083.1 GCA_031254805.1 Bacteroidales bacterium | reverse complement strand
ACTGTCTCCCTTTCCACGTCTGACTTTAAATTTGACCATGAAAGAACGGATTTATAAAAATTCTGCCTCCGATGTTTTATCCCGAAATAATCTTCAAGCAATTCTATAGAACGAGCCTTGGATGCCGGTTCCGGAATACGGATGATTACCAAATCAAGTAACAGTTGTTCAACAATCCTGTCAAAGCCTGTTTTATAAATCAGGCTATCGATAACTTCATAGAAAAATGTATAATAAACTCCCATGAACTTGATTTTGTCCAAATAAAGCAAATTACCTGGGTGCGTATCTTGAAATGCGGGAAAAGGTGGCGTATGAGTTTCTATCAAATCCTGCGCTGCCTCCTTCAGTTTGCCCAATTCTTCATCTGTACATGCTGAACCAATGTGTTTATATATAACACGCTTTCGATGTCGATAATAGACAACCTGCACTGCGTGTGCCCCTGATGTTGTTTTTACTACTTTAATATGAAGTATAATTATCGCTTAGTGCGACAAATTTACCATTTTTTCTCTTTAATAATCTGAATATCAGTCCTTATTTTTTAGGCTTTTTTAAAGGCGGACAAGTCAGGAAAAATTCAATATGACTAAAAGACAGATGGAATAACAATGCTTCTATTCGTGGTATTTTTCTCCTAATTTTATTTTTGAGGGATTTTAAGCGATTGACCTATTTTTAAACTATTGCTTTTGAGTCCATTATGTGCTTTTATATCATTAACGGTGACGCCCGGATATTTTTGAGCGATTTTCCATAAACTATCTCCGAATTTTACTTTGTACACATCTTGCGTAGCAGTTGAAGATGTAACAGTCGAAGCGATTATCGTTTCAGAGTTTTTATTTGGATCTTTGACATATAAAACTTGTCCAATATTAATAGTTGTTCCGCTGATATTGTTCCATTTTTGAATATTTGCGATGGAGCACCCATATCTTTGGGCGATTTTTCCTAATGTTTCTCCTTGTTTTACCGTATGTTTGGATGCGGCGGAATTGACCGTCTCCGTAGAATTTGAGGAAGTCGATTTTGAAGCCGCGACGGAAGCGTAGACGATCAATTGTTGGCCTATTTTCAGATTTGTACTTTTCAGGTTATTCCAACTTTTCAAATTATTAACGCTACATCTATATTTTGAGGCGATCCCGCTCAATGTCTCCCCTTTTTTTACCCTGTGATACGTTTGCTCTTGGCTACCCGCATTTTTAATATCGGCCATCAATTTTTCTTGATCAATCCCTTTCTTCGTTTTATATTTATATAAGGAATCTTCATTATTGACAAAGACTCCGATATATTCGTTGGGAAGTCTCAACGAATAAGGCGAGGCTGCGGAAGCTGGAATAATTCCTTTTTTATAAGCAGGATTTAAGAATTGCAGCATATCATAAGGCACGCCAAGCATTTCGGAGACTTGATTAAAAGATAAAACGTTAGTAATGTGAACAGTATCGATTTCATGAGCTAAAATTCCGGGAGCTTTCGGATAAAGATTATGTTCTGCCGCATAACTCATTACATAAGCCACGGCAATAAAAGCAGGCACATAACCGCGCGTTTCGCGGGGAAGATATGGCCACAACTGCCAATAATTGGTTTTACCGCCCGAACGACGAATCGCTTTATTGACATTTCCGGCGCCGCAATTATAAGCGGCCAAAGCCAGCTCCCAATCGTTGTATATATTGTAAAGATCTTTCAAATGGCGGCAAGCGGCGTCGGTCGCTTTGTACGGATCAAAACGATCGTCGATGATGCTTGTGTTTGTCAATCCGTACATTTTTCCTGTTCCGTACATGAATTGCCACAATCCTTTAGCGCCTGCGTGCGAGGTCGCCACCGGATTTAACGCCGATTCTACAATAGCTAAATATTTCATCTCCAGAGGGATGTCGTACTTGTCAAGCATCTCTTCGATCATCGGGAAATATACTTCCGATAATCCCAACACTTTTGACGTCAATTCGCGCCTTTTGACGGCGTATAAATTAATATATTGTTTGACGTTGGTATTATAGGTCAATTCCATGGGGGAATGTAGATTCAAATGAGCAATGCGCGCGGCGTAAATAGAATCGCTAAAGGTCGGAACGTCGTCGTATCCATAATTATATACATTGAGAATATTGCGATCGGTAGTAAATGTGGAAGATTCCAAATATTTCTCTCTATGCATACTATCGAGCATAGCGACAATCGGATCGTCGGAAATCAAATAACTCCCTGTCGGAACAAAATTTAATGCGTTATCCAAAATTTCCGGCTCTTGTACCAAAGAGATCCTCTCCGGAACGAGCGTATCTTTTATTGTTTCTGACAGATCCGCTATTTGAATTTCCTGATCATTATTATTCTGCTTTAGTATTTGAGAAAATGCCGTAACACTAAAACAAAATAATAAGGCTAAAATAAAATATTTTCTCATAAAAGGCGCATTTATAAATCTATGCAAAGATACTATTATAAAAAATTCTATATCCTGATACAACTTTATTTTTTTTAACAAGGATATGTTAATAAACAGTTTTTCAATAAAATTATTATCTGAAAAATGATTTTTTTATCTCAATAGCGTCATATTTACAAACTTCATGACAACAAAAACAACGAATGCATCTTCGATCTTTGATCATCACTTTATGACTGTTTTTATCGCTTATGGATAAAACAGAAACAGGGCATATCTCAATACACGCTTTACATCCGGCGCATTTCTTGTCGTTAAAAATCGGGCGACGTTCAAAGCGTCGTAAAGCGGGGATCCTTCTAAGAACGATTCCGACCATCATCTTCCACATCGAAATCCTCTGAATAAGTTGAAAATCATCGCGTATTAAATCTTTGATATCGGCTCCTTTTAGAATAATATCTTCCGGAGCGTCGAGCCATTTTTTTCTGGCCATCCCTTGGCGATTTGTCTCTATCTGCAAAGGATTATAACCGATGATTTCAGCGGCGATCATATCAATAGCTAACGGATTAGTCGAACCGAGCGCTAAATTCAGAGAATAAGGAATTCCGTTACCGGGGCCTTCGCCTTCCATAGCCAAGATAGCGTCCATAAAGATAAAATCGGGCGTCCGCGCCTCGTTCAGATCGAGCAAGAATTTTCCCATAGCTTTTGCGCTTTGATGGAACGCATGTTGCGCCGCTTTATTAAGTCCGGGAATTAATCCGAAACTATTTTTTATAGCTCCCGTATAGCCCATCAATTCATGAGTTTTTAATTTTGGAAGCGAAAATATATAATCCACTTGATGTATAATACTTGCGATCGGTACGGATCTGTTTTTAAGTTTAAAGGAAGAGGCGTTCTTTCCGAAGAATGTCCATTCTGCTCCGGTTTTTTCGCATACTCCCCATATTCCTGATTTACGAGGCTTAAAGTCGGCTCCATGTATAGCCGGCGCGTCGCCGACATAAATTTTCGCTGCATTGCGCGATTGCAGGAACTTGATAACGGCTTCCAGGAAAGCGGGATGCGTGGTTATGGCGCGTTGCGGTTCTTCGTCAAAAAGAACATTCGGCTTTAATAATATCCTTTTGCCTTCAATATCGGGACCTTGCGCTTCCGCATAGATACTTTCTAATAATGGAGTTAGTTGATCAACATCGTAATAAGAACAAGAACGGCAGCTTACAACAGGGTTCATAAATAACTAAATTGGACGATTCGGCATTCTTAATTTTACAGGCGTTATTCTTTTTTCTCTTATTCCGAGCGCGTCGTCATTATCCTCTTTTTTTAAAGAAACTGCATGGATTTCCAATTCGGAGATTAAGTTGTTGATCGATTTTATATAATCTTTTTGTTTCTTATTTCTTGAATTTGTCGACAGAGGTATAGTCTCTACAAAAGAGACAAATTCTGTAAGAGCTTCGATACGAGCGATAAAGCTATTGATATTTTCTTCTTTTTCACTACCTTGAATAATGATCAAAGCGGGATTGAACAGAGAGTTTGCAGCCGAGGGTTGACACAAGAAATAGGATACGGTTTCATAAGGATTCCACATAAAAAGAGGCAACTCGCTCATGGCGTTTTTTTGTTCGTCAAATACTTCCAACGCTTCGACGCGATCGAATTTGGCGTCGAGTTTTTCGTTAAGCGACCATGCTAATTTATAATCCGGAAGGTTTGAGGAGACGCCTATAACGCAATAATCTTTCTCAAAAGAAACCTCTTGAGAAGGGATATATTTTATCCGTTTAGTTTTTTTCTTCATAATAATAGAAAAAAAGAAAATATCAATTTATTCCGAATAGGATCCGTTCCTTCGTCCGAGATAACCTTTCATCAAGCCGCGATTTGATTTTCCGATAAAGGTCAATATCCTGTCGCGTTCAGGCGTGGCGGGTAATTCCGCTTCGATGACGCGAACGGCTTGCGTTACATTCAGTTTACTTTGAAATATTTTACGATAGATATCTTGTATCTCGTTGATCACCTCGTTGGTAAATCCTCTTCGGCGCAATCCGATAGAGTTTACGCCTACATAAGAGAGCGGTTGGCGGGCTGCTTTCACATAAGGAGGGACGTCTTTTCCGACCAGAGAACCGCCGGAGATCATCACATGTTCCCCTATCTTCACAAATTGATGTACGGCGACCATTCCGCTCAAAATAGCCCAATCTCCAATCTCTATATGCCCCGCTAATCCGGAGTTATTTCCCATAATCACATGATCTCCAATAACGCAATCATGCGCTACGTGAGCGCAAGCCATGATCAGACAATTTTTTCCGATAACGGTTTCATGGTTGGCAATTGTTCCACGGTTGATAGTGACAAATTCACGGATGGTGGTATTATCTCCGATTTTGGCAATGCTTTCTTCGCCTTTAAACTTCAGATCTTGCGGAATGGCAGAGATAACGGCGCCGGGAAATATGCGACAATTTTTCCCGATGCGAGCGCCTTCCATGATGGTTACATTCGATCCTATCCATGTGCCTTCTCCAATTTCGACATTTTTTTCGATGTTGACAAAAGGTTCAATGACAACATTTTTTGCAATTTTTGCTTCAGGATGAACGTAGGCTAAAGGTTGATTCATTATTTATTCTTTTTCTTTTACAATCTGCGCCATTAATTCGGCCTCGACGACCAATTGATTTCCCACATATCCTTTTCCTCCCATATGAAAGAGGCCGCGGCGAACAGGAGTTAACAATTCAAGGCGAAATGCTAAAATATCGCCGGGAACTACTTTTGCACGAAAACGCACGTTGTCGATCTTTACGAAATAAGTGATATAGTTTTCAGGATCCGGTACGGTAGAAAGCGCTAAAATACCGCCGCATTGCGCCATAGCTTCTATCTGTAAAACGCCCGGCATGACGGGTCGATCAGGAAAATGTCCCACAAAGAACGGCTCGTTCATGGTAACGTTCTTCACGCCTACTACATGGGTTTCGCTGAGTTCTAATATTTTGTCAATGAGCAAGAACGGAGGCCTGTGCGGTAATTTTTTAGTAATGTCGACGATATCGAACAACGCAGGCGTATTGGCGTCGACTTTCGGGATTTTGGATAATTTATCTTGCGCTTGTATATATTTGCGGATCTTTAATGCAAAAGCTACATTGGCGGCATGTCCCGGTTTTCGGGCAATGACATGTCCTGTGAAACGCATCCCAACTAACGCCAAATCGCCAATTACGTCTAACAATTTATGACGCGCCGGCTCGTTGGGAAATGAAAGTTCGCAATTATTCAGGATGCCCTCTTTTTTCACCTCTACGTCGGGTCTATTAAAAAATATTTTAAGCCGAGCGATATCTTCTTGAGGGAGGATTTTATTGACAAAAACGATAGCGTTATTCAAATCGCCGCCTTTTATCAAATTATGTTTGATCAGCGGTTCCATTTCGTCGATAAAAACGAAAGTACGGGAAGACGATATCTCTTTTTTAAAATCTGCAAGATCAAATAAAATAGCGTTTTGCGTTCCTAATACTTCGGTGTTATAATCAATCATGATGGAATAACGCAGCGCTTCGTCGGGTACGACAATAAACTCGGAACCCGTATTTGGATCGGAATAGCTGATGGGTTCTGTAATAACATACTCTTTGCGATCGGCTTCCTGCTCTTGCAATCCGGCCGATTCCAACGCTTCTACAAAATATTTGGCGCTCCCATCCATGATGGGCATCTCCTCGGCGTCGATTTCGATATATATATTGTCAATATTCAATGCGAAGATCGACGCTAGACAATGTTCGACTGTAGCGATGCGAAGATCGCCTTTGATTAAGGTAGTGCCGCGCGCTGTTTCGCGAACTAAATCGGCCACGGCGTTGATTTCGGGAATTCCCTCAAGGTCTATACGTTTGAAAATATATCCGCTGTCTTCAGGCGCAGGTTTAAACGTTACCGTAATATTCTCTTTTCCGGTATGTAATCCTCTGCCTTGTAATGAAACTTCTCGAAGTATAGTTTTTTGTTTAGTCATTATTTACAATTACAAATTTTTTAATTTTTCTTCCAAAATGTCAATCCGTTTGACATGTTTATCAAGATTACGCATATGAATTAATACTTTCTTATGCTTATTTGCATCTATTGCAGGGGAACCGAAAATAATTGCGTTGTCGGGGACGCTGTTCCCAACTCCGGATTGGGCGGCAATGACCGCATTGTCGCCGATTGTGATGTGTCCTACAATACCTACTTGTCCTGCGATCATACAATTTTTACCGATTTTCGTGGAACCTGATACTCCGGTTTGCGCTGCAATTACCGTATTTTCTCCTATGACGACGTTATGTCCGATCTGTATCAGGTTATCTAATTTTACCCCTTTTCTGATAATGGTCGAACCCATAGTCGCTTTATCAATAGTAGTATTGGCCCCGATCTCCACATAATCCTCAATGATAACATTCCCGATCTGGGCAACCTTTTCGTAATGTTTGTCGGATTGAGGAGCAAAGCCGAAACCGTCGGCTCCGATCACAACGCCTGAATGAATGATACAATGGTTTCCAACCATAGAATCTTCTTTGATCTGTACGCCTGAATATATAATTGTGTTTTGACCAATATTAGCGCCGGTTTCGACGGTCGAATTGGGATATATCATGGCATTGTCTCCAATCGTAACATTGGCTTCGATAACGGCAAAATCTCCGATATAAACGTTTTCTCCTATCGTAGCATCGGGAGAGACGGAAGCTTTCTGCGAGATACCGTTTCTACGCGGCTTTTGCGCTTGATAAAACGCCAATATTTTGGAGAATGCAGAATAAGGATCGTCGACGCGAAGCAAGGTCGTACTGACCGGATTTCCCGGCATAAATGCCGTCGGAACAATCACTACAGAAGCTTTTGTCGTATAAATATAATGCGTATATTTTGGATTGCCCAAAAAGGATATGGATCCCGGAGTTCCCTCTTCAATTTTAGAAAGTTTGTCGATAATAACTTCCGGATCGCCTTCTATTTTTCCGCCGATAGCTTCTGCGATTTGTTCTGCCGTGAATTTCATGATTATTGCACTTTTTCTTCTTCAGCGATATGTTTATCGACTAAGATGCGGCCGCAAAATTCACAGACAATAATCTTTTTGTAATTGGTAATGTCAAGTTGATGTTGCGGCGGAATTTTGTTAAAACAACCTGCGCAAGCGTCGCGTTCAATGGTAACTACGGCGAGTCCGTTGCGAACGTTTTTCCGGATACGCGTATAAGCCGCCAACAAACGATCTTCAATCTTATTTTTGCAAAATTCCGATTCTTCTAATAATTTTTTCTCTTCGATTTCAGTCTCGGAAGCGATCTCTTGCAATTCGGAAGCCTTTATTACACGCTCTTTTTCACAATCTTCAAGATCTGCGGCGCTTCTTTCAATATTTTCTTGGTTCATGACGATTTGACCCTCCGCCTCTTTGATCTTTTTTTCGGCAAGTTGCATTTCTAGCTCCTGATATTCCACTTCTTTCGATAAAGAGTCATATTCGCGGTTGTTACGAACGTTCATCAATTGCTCGTTATATTTTTTGACAAGCGATTCGCATTCATTGATGGAGCTTTTGTAAGAGGTAATTTTTTGCATTAAATCGCGGTTTGCAATTTCATAATTCTCTTTACGCGTTTTTAGCATAGCAATTTCATCTTCAAGGTCTTGAACTTCGAGAGGAAGTTCGCCGCGAATGATTCGTATTTTATCGATCTTCGAATCTATTTGTTGTAAATGATATAATGTCCTTAATTTATCCTCAATAGACATTGCGTTTTCATTTTTTCCGGCTTGATTTGAGATAGACGGTTGATTCATTTCTGACATATATTATTCTAAATTAAGTAATTAACAGCATTTGTGGTACTTCCCGAAATTCGGATTGCAAAGTTACTAAATTTTTGTTTTAAAATATCGAATAAAAGCGATGTTGTAAATTGTTCTGTTTCATAATGTCCGGCGTCGATTAGCAGCAATCTTTTTTCAGGAATAAAAAAATCGTGATATTTTATATCGCCGGTAATGAAAACGTCCGCTTTTTGAGCAAGAGCCGCCGACAATAAAAACGAACCGGATCCTCCACAAAGAGCTACTTTTCGGATCTTTTTCTCGGTCAATTCAGAATGTCGCAAAACAGGGATGCCAAGCGTTTTTTTGACATGACGCATAAAATCGATCTCTTCCATAGCTTCCGGCAAAATGCCGATCATTCCGCTGCCGATATTTTGAGCGCTGTTTTCTAATTTGTAGAAATCATACGCAGGCTCTTCATAAGGATGCGCCTCAAGTAGAGCTGAAAGGGTACGGCGATAGAGATAAGCTGGTAAAATCGTCTCGATTCTCGCCTCCTCTTCAAAATGCAGAACGTCCTTTTTTCCGGCAAAAGGATTGGTCGTTTCATCGCCTTTGAACGATCCTTCGCCGGCGCATGAGAAACTGCACGAATCATAATGTCCTATATGCCCCGCTCCGGCTGCAAAAAGAGCGTCTCGTACTTGCGCCGCTTGCGCATGGGGGACAAAGACAACCAGCTTTAAGAGTTGATTTTGTCGGGGTTCTAAAACGGTTAAATTTTCAATACCTAATTTTTCTGCCAACCGGCTATTTACGCCTCCCGTTACATTGTCGAGATTGGTATGCGCCGCATATATGGCAATGTCGTGATGAATAGCTTGTTGTATGATTCTTCCTGTCGCATTATCGCTGTTTATCTTTTTGAGCCCTTTATAGATCATGGGATGGTGCGTGATGATTAAACCGCATTTTGTATCGACGGCTTCCTGCATGACCTTTTCGGTCATTTCAAAAGCGATCAAAACGGAATCGACTTCCTTGCCGGGGTTGCCTATCAAGAGTCCGACATTGTCCCATTCCTCGGCGCAAGCCGCCGGAGCTTTTTCTTCGATGGCGCGAATAATTTCATCTATTTTCATCAAAATCATTTTTACCAAGTTAGCGAAAATAATCTACTTTTATTGCCTACAAAGATAAGGAAAAAGAGCATACGTTTAAAGATTACAGATTTTTGAGCGGATAAAAGAACACCCGATAAAAGAGATTATCTTTATCGTTCGGCGGCTTGGCGCAGGGCGGGGTTCACAAAAGCTCGCGCGGGCGCGAACGCTTGAAAGTCCAACAGGACTTTCTACGGGCATACACCCCCGCTTGCGCCAAACCGCAAGTTGTGCGTTCGGCATTTTCAACATTGTCTTTGGAAAACATTTTAGTTTGTTATTGTAAAGTTTATTCTCTCTGTTTCTGTGTATGCAGAACTGTCTTCTCCTGTTTTATTGTAATAAATTTCAAGAATAACATAGTCATTGCCAACAAAACCAGAAGTTGGTTTTGAATTATAAAAAATACCATATAATATATTGTATATAAGTTTGTTAATTGAATATATTTTCGTATCTTTATGTTTACCAAGATAACAAGTTATGAGTATCTATCCAACTAACCTAACTGATAAACAGGGGCAAGTTATACAAAAAATATAATAGAGACAAAAGAAAGAAAGCGAAAACATTCTTTACGAGAGATGATCAACGAATAGACTCTGGGAGTGTACGCACTTCTCATCATATAGAGGAAAGCTATCGGATATGGTGAAAGATTTGGGATGGGAATTGTCAGTCGTGCTTCGACCTAACGAATCATCAAAGAAGTTTCAGGTATTTAATTTTCGTTAACACGTCTTCTATCGTCCGGAAAGAAATATGCGAGCTTATTGTCTTTGTGCTAACAAGGGAGCAATCCTTTGGCCGCCTGTCAAGAAAATCAATTTCTATCTCTTGTCGTGAGTGGATAGAATGTACGGAAAACGCCGGCGGATTATGAAATTCATTTTTAGCCCGCTCAATCTGAGAAAATACCGAATCCAGCAAATCAGTCTGTACTAAATCATGTATATTTGCAATATCACATTTGAAGCGTATCATATCAGCGCCAGCTTCCTTTACCTGCTTTGAAGCTTCGTATATTTCCGCAACATTTCCGGATACGATTACATAACCGACATTAAGTTTTACGTTTCCCCGGTTACCTTTTCTCTGGCGACACTTATGAAGTCCGGTTAGATTATTTATGACTGTTTTAAAAGTGTTCTCTGTAAACGCACTTCGCCTAGAATTCCCCTTTTCCTTAAGCCAGTAAAAAGTAGATGGACCGGCATCCAAACTTATATGGACATATTCAATATTTGAAAGGGTGCTCCATGTATCCTCTCATGCTTAGAATCCCATCAACTACTCGGTCTATATTGTTTTTGTTGAGTATGTTTGGAAGATTCAATACCTGCTTTTTAGACTGGACTTCATCACCAATGCACCATAAACAGCTTAAATTACATCTGCTACTCATTTGAATTTCCACTTCAAATGGCGGAACCTTGAGATCATTAATAAAAGCATCCAAATAAGGCGCTTTATCAAAACACAGGTAACGTTCATAATTGAACGGCTCGTTGTATGAGGTTCTTATGTAAGTCCTCAATTTTTCAGTAATAATTCTCATAGCTTCCATATTCTATTTTACATTTAATTTATTTCGTCTTGTCCGTTGCACATTCAAGTCAAATGTCCCAATCGTGTACACGCCATATTCCCTTTTTGTCAGGAACACGAACATAAATATCTGGATTGACCGCTTTAAGTTCTTCAATAAATTCCTGTTCCTTTACAGGCGAAATCAACATGTACGGAAATTTCGCTTTTCCACCGAGACCAATGCGCAATCTCTTTAGTGAGGCAGCAGGCGATGAAAGTGGATTGTATGAACGTTCCACCCATAATCCACAGATCCGGTATTATCATGTGCTTAACAATCGGTATGGTACACGGTATAAACACCGCCAATATGGAACCGAGAAGCAATACGCTAATGCGCGACCTGAATACTTTTTTTACTTTTTGATTTTCCATTCTTAACTATTTTAATTTATATTATTAATATTCAAAAATTTACACCCTTTTCAAATATGCTTTCGGATTGCACTCAATTTTCGAGATGACACTTTCTCAACTGCGCTCTCGCCCGCTTGCACACAACGTTTTGGCAGTTGCATTCGTGGCGGTTTCAAGTAAGCTGTACTATGGATAGTAACTAATGTTTCTCCGAAGCACAGATGCTTGGGTTTTCACATCAGCCGCCATGTATGCAACTGGTTTGTTGTGTGCTGGTTATTTCCGTATTTGCGGTCACATTTTTTCTATTGATTATCATCCACAACACTGTAGATATTAGTGC